>CAJXMP010000081.1 GCA_913056515.1 uncultured Lewinella sp. | reverse complement strand
CTGGAGAAGTCCATTCAAATGTCCAATCAACTACCGATCCAGAATAATTTTTATCTCCATCTTGTTCGGCATACTCTCGCCCCCCCGCTGTTGTTGTTCTAACATCACTGGAAATATCAACTAAATCCCCGATATTATTATCGTCCTCATCAAGTACAACAAGCTGGAATCCTCCAGTCACTGGAGATCCCACGGTTGCCGTATTGGATAAAGTGACCGTATAGGTAGTATTAGGTGTTATGGTTGCTGGAACACCCGCAATAGATAGATTTCCTTGGTAAGACGCTCCACTATGACAACCTCCACAAGTGGATTCACCAGGTGCTCCTGTCCTACCGTTGGGTGGATTTCCTGAATTAGCTAATAAAAATGTAATGGTAAAAATTCCTAAAAGGAATTTGATCAAACTAGTGGGTTTTAGGCTCATAGTAGTCAGTATTAGGATAAAGTTTTAACAACTTAAACTGAAATTAGTTACGCTAATCTTTAACATTCCAACACTTAGTTAGTATTTTTTTTAAAAGTAAAACATAATGAAAACCAATACTTTAGCTGACCAGCTTTTAGCATTCTATCAATATATACAAAACTACAAGTTTAGACTGCCCAGGAATATAAGACCCATTCAACCCTATGAGCAATTAGTTTGGAAAAACCTTGAAGCATTTTTCCAGTCCTACTATGCTGACCAAAAACCAAGAACTTTAGTCATAGGGATAAACCCAGGTAGGAAAGGTGCTGGAGTAACAGGTATTCCTTTCACAGACTCCATTCGTCTAAAAGAAATCATCCATCCCTTTACTCAAGAAGATATGTATGAACCATCTGCCGACTTTTTCTATAAACCCATTGCAGCTTATGGTGGAGCTCGAAAATTCTATTCCAACTTTCTAATTAGTTCTGTATCACCAGTTGGATTTATTCATAAAAACAGCTTAGGTAATTGGATCAACTATAATTACTATGACTCTAAAGAGTTATTTAAAAGGTGTACACCCTTCATCAAAAAATCCATGAGTAAAATACTCCAAATGCCCGTTAATAGAGAGGTAGCTATCTGTTTAGGAAAAGGAAAAAATTTCAAACACTTATCCGAACTTAATCATAAGTTCAACTGGTTCGATCAAATCATCCCTATTGAACATCCACGGTATATCCTTCAATACAAGCGAAAAGAAGTAGATCACTACATACAAAAATATTTGGCCTTATATCAAAGCATCAAAAACTAAGCCCAAAAACAAAAAAAGCCAGCAATCTATGCTGGCTTTTTTTACATGGTATAATTAGGTTCCAAATGGTGATCCTTATCGGAATAATAATCATTAATATAATTTACTACTTCATCAGGATCGTCCATAATAGGGATCAAGTCCATATCCTTAGGACTAATATTATGGAACTCGTCTAATAATGTATTTTTAACCCAATCAACCATACCTGTCCAGAATTCAGAACCTACCAAGATAACAGGCACTGGAGTTACTTTTTTAGTTTGAATCAAAGTCAAGACTTCAAATAATTCATCTAAAGTTCCAAATCCACCTGGCATAGCTACAAATGCTTGGGCATATTTTACAAACATGACCTTACGGATAAAAAAGTATCTATGATCCAGACATTTGTCGTTATCAATATAGGCATTATGACTTTGCTCAAATGGTAAATCAATATTTAAACCCACTGACATTCCATCTGCCTCATAAGCACCCTTGTTTCCAGCTTCCATAATTCCAGGACCTCCGCCAGTAATGACACCGAAACCTATCTGAGTCAATTTCTCGGCAATAGTTGAAGCCATCTTATAGTACTTATTATCAGGTTTGGTACGCGCTGATCCAAAAATAGAAACACATGGGCCTATTTTATTCAACACCTCAAATCCCTCTACAAATTCAGACAAGACCTTAAACATGGTCCAACTATTCTCCCCTCTTGTTAATGGGGAATCCCAATTTCTTTGATTAATTTTTTTCTGCACATTATTTGCTCCTTCCATCTCGTATTCAATTTAAATTTTAAAAAAGCTGTCAAATATAATCTTTTATTTCATATTTAACAGGTTTATGGCGATATAAGCCATCATGCCCATGCCATGCTTTAATGCATCCTCATCGATATCAAAGGTGTTCGTGTGTAATCCAGATTGTATACCTTTCGTTTGATTAGCCACACCTAATCGATAAAAACAGGCAGGCACAGTCTGCGCAAAATAAGCGAAATCCTCAGCAGTCATGCGCTTGGGTAAAACTTGAAAGTTGTCTGTTCCAATATATTCCTTCCCAAATTTTAACACTTCATCGCTCAAGAGCTCATCATTCACCAAAGCTGGATATCCCTTCCTAATCTCTAAATCGATAACAATACCCATAGATAGCTCCAAACCTTGAACCAATCGTTCCAATGCTTCATGAAAGCTTGCTCGAACTTGTTCATTTAATGCCCTGAATGTCCCGTGAAGCTCGACTTTTTCTGGTATAATATTAGTCGCTCCACCTTCTGATGCAATTTTCCCAATGGTAAATACACTGGGTTCAATAGGATTGGTCAATCTACTTACCAAAGCTTGAGCTTGCACAATCAATTGAGCTGAAGCATGAATGGGATCTATAGCTAAGTGCGGCATTGCCCCATGACCACCTTTACCTCTTACCGTTATATATAATTCATCCGTTGATGCCATGTATGGTCCTGAACAGACTCCAAACTGACCCACTTCTAATTCTGGAAAAACATGCTGCCCTAACATAAAATCAACTTTGGGATTTTCTAAAACCCCATCTCGTATCATTAAAGAGGCTCCGCCAGGTAGAACCTCCTCCCCTGGTTGAAATATAAATTTTACAGAACCTGCTATTTCAGATCGTAATGCTTTCAATAATAAGGCAGTCCCTAAAAGTGAAGAGGTATGAACATCATGCCCACAAGCATGCATCACTCCTGCATGTTTAGATCGATAAGGCACCTCATTCATCTCTTGTATAGGTAAGGCATCCATATCTGCTCTCAAACCCAAGCATTTTCCTACTTTTTCTCCTTTCAATACAGCGACTATACCATATCCACCTATCCCTTTTTCAATCTCAAATCCTTCTGACTCTAAAAATTGTGCAACGTATTCAGCCGTTTCCTTCTCCTGGAAAGATAATTCCGGATGCTGATGTAAATGCCTACGAACTTCAACAATCCTAGCCCAACTTTCCTCAGCCAGTGCAGATATATTGTGCTTTAATTCCATGAATTACCTAATTTTTTCAAAGACCTAAAAATGACCTGAATATCCTCTTCAATACCATAATCTTTAGCATAAAGAAAGTCTAAACGCTGAATAACCCCTTCATCTAAGGCTACTTGATTCAAACCAGCAGTTAAAGGTAATACGCCTGGTTTGATAGCAGGTATTTGTGAGGATGCTCCCCCTGCATATCCAACCCATGATTTTTTACCCATTAAAACTAAAATCACATGGCGATAGAAGCCTACTTTATTGGATTGAAATAAAACCAAAATAGGACTAATCAATAAGAAGAATACGGCCAATACAACATCGAGCACCCGTTTATTTCTGCGATGTATGGCTCTATCAATATTATAACTAATATCAACCGTATACACTTCTCCGCTAGTATTCTTGGATGAAGATCCAATGATTGTCTGACTTTCTTCAGGGACTATTTTATATTCTAACTTACTTCCCAAAGCAGTCATCCACTGCATAATAGCAGCAGCAGAAATATTACTACTGCAAAATATCAACTCATCTACCTTATAGACTTGAACTAAATCTTGAAGGTTGTCTACTGTCCCAAGACTTATACTAGCTTCTGCTTTTAATGGACTAATGATCCCGATAATGTTTTTGCGTGCCCCAACTTGCTGCAGCATTGCCTTTACCCGAATACTTTCCTTTTCTTCTCCTACAATTAACAAGCGATTTTCTTTCCCTCCTCCTATTCTAAAATCTCTATACTTATAGAAATGCACCAACAATCTAAAGATGAGTGCAAATAAGAGCATCCATGTGGTACCCATTAAGATTATGGCCCTTGATGGTCTTAGGTCTGTAGGTAATAATCCATACGCGGCAATCAGCAAAAGACTACCAAATAGTACACCTCGAATAAATCGACGGACTTGGTAGGGTTTATCATACCCACCACTATAATAACAGCTTATTAACCAAAACAGCACATAGACCGGATAATTAATCCACCGCACCTCAGGATCAAAGTAATGGGGATCTTGAAAATGATAGTTGGACCAAAAACGCTCAATGAGTAACAGACCTCCATAACCTATTATGGCATCCATCATAACCAAGCCACCTTTCTTAAAAATATTCCCGAGAAGGGTTAAAAATGCCTTGAGGTATATGGCCAATTGAATTAAAAATACAAAACTACTCGCCTTTCGGCCAGAAAAATGTTTTTTAGCAAAAATAATCATGGCTTGATAAAAAGCCTTTACATAGTTTAAGCTCCCCTTTTTAGTACTCTCCCCTTTATAGTGTATAATGGTTGTCTTTGGAAAATAAACATTAGTATATCCACCTAAGGTAATCCTGTAGGACAAATCAATATCCTCTCCATACATAAAAAACTGCTCGTCCAACAAACCAACTTCATCTAAAGTCTTCTTACGCATAAACATATAAGCCCCGGACAACACATCAACTTCTGAAATATCAAATTCAGATATATAGCCTAAATGATATTGATTAAATAATTTGGACTTTGGAAATAACTTGGACAAGCCAAAAGCTTTGGAAAACGCAACCATTGGAGAAGGAAATCCACGTTTGGATTCTGGCAAAAATTTTCCCGCTCCATCTATCATCCTAACACCAAGACCTCCTACCTTAGGATGAGCATCCATGTAGTCTATACACTGTTTAAAGGTATCCTCCTCAACTAAGGTATCTGGATTGAGTAAAAGAATGTATTCCGCTGAGGATAGTCGAATGGCTTGATTATTGGCAATAGAAAATCCTGGATTGTCTGTATTGGATATAAGATTCACCCAAGGGAATAATTCTTCGACCATGGCTACTGAACCATCAACAGAATTATTGTCAACCACATATACTTCTGCGGCAATACCATCTATAGCTTTTTGCACAGACAATAATGCCTGTTCCAAAAAATATTTAACGTTATAATTGACAATAACTACGCACAATTTCAATGGTTCATCCATATCAATAGTTATTCTTTTCTATTTTTCATAGGGAATTCGGGCAATTATTGAACGCCCTAATGTAAGTTCATCTGCATATTCAAGTTCACCTCCAAAGGAAACACCCCGAGCTATTGTACTTATTTTTACCGATAAGTCTTTTAACTGTTTAGATAAATAAAATATGGTAGTCTCCCCTTCGATGGTAGGGCTAATGGCCATGATCAACTCTGGAGGTTCCTCCGATTGATCCTTGACTCTATGGATTAACGTATCTATGTTCAATTGTTCTGGCCCTACACCCTCAATAGGAGATATAACACCACCAAGGACATGATACACCCCATTGAATTGCCCTGTTTCTTCAATGGCCATAACATCCTTAAAGGACTCAACCACACAAATCAATTGCCTATTTCGCCTCTCGTCTAAACAAACAGCACATTGAACAGTATCCGATAGATTATGGCAAGTTGTACAATGAAGGATCTCAGACCGCATTTTCCAAACGGCTTCACTGAAAGACTTGACTTGATCTTCATCTTGCTCAACCAAAAATAATGCCAACCTTAATGCAGTTTTCTTCCCAACTCCAGGAAGCATGGACAGCGCCTCAACAGCCTGCTCCACAAGTTTTGAACTATACCCCATGATTCAAATTTACAAAATTAATTGTCATAGCATTATCGAATCTATACCTATGTAACCATATCTTCCTAAAAAATTTGTCCATTTACTTGCTACCAAATTTATATGTATTAAATTTGGACTCGAATACAGATGTTTTAGCTAAAAACAAAACTACGAAGAATGGCTGAAGTCATTAAAATGCCGCGAATTAGCGACACCATGGAGGAAGGCACAATAGTTGCCTGGTTAAAAGAAGTAGGTGACACCGTTGAAGCCGGGGAAACCATTGCAGAAGTAGAAACAGACAAAGCTACGATGGAACTTGATTCATACGTAGATGGCGTCCTATTACACATTGAAGTCCAAGAAGGAACTGTACCAATTAATGGTGTTATTGCCGTTATTGGTGATGAAGGTGAAGATTGGAAGGCTGCTTTAAGTGCAGACCATGCTCCAGCACCTGCTAATCCTGTAGTTGAAACGCCTGCAGAACCAGTTGCAGAGGTTCAAGCAGTTGAAGCAGCTGCACCTAGTGCAAATGGAAATGCTGTAGATAACAGAGTCAAAGCCTCTCCGCTTGCTAAAGCGATGGCAAAAGAATCTGGTCTTGATTTAGCAGCCATTGCAGGGTCTGGTGAAAATGGCAGAATTATTAAAAGAGATGTTGAACAAGCACTAACAAGTGCTCCAACTCCAGCTGCTACCGCTCCAGTTACAGCAATATCAACAGAAGGTGATTACGTGGATTACCCTGTAACCAATATGCGTAAGACTATTGCAAGAAGACTAGGTGAAAGTAAATTTAGTGCGCCTCATTTCTACCTTACAGTGGAAATCAACATGGATCAAGCTATCCATGCTAGAAAGCAATTAAATGAATTTGCTCCTACAAAGCTTTCGTTCAACGACTTAGTGATCAAAGCTGCGGCAGCTTCACTGAAAAAACACCCAGCTATAAACTCATCTTGGTTGGGCGATAGAATTAGAGAAAATAAATCTATCAATATAGGAGTAGCTGTTGCTGTTGATGAAGGTTTACTTGTGCCTGTTGTAAGAAATGCAGATATGAAGGCACTTTCACAAATCAACGCTGAGGTAAAAGATTTAGCTGGGAAAGCTAAAGATAAAAAACTAGGTATGGATGAAATGCAAGGGAATACCTTTACCATTTCCAACTTAGGTATGTTTGGAATTGAAGAATTTACAGCTATAATTAATCCACCAGATGCTTGTATTCTTGCAGTAGGTGGTATCAACCAAAAACCAGTGGTTAGAGATGGTGAAATCGTGGTGGGCAACACCATGAAAGTTACCTTATCATGTGATCACAGAGTGGTAGATGGAGCTAAAGGAGCTGCATTCCTTAAAGATTTCAAATCCGTATTGGAGGATCCGATCAGAATGCTTGTATAATTGAGCTATAAAAACTAAATACTAAAAGGGATGTTGTTGAAAAACGCATCCTTTTTTTAATGAATAGAGTTATGTCAAAAAAAACAGTAGTCCTTGGGGCAAGTCTAAATGAATCCAAATATTCCAATCAAGCTATCCGTTTGTTGACACAAGCTGGGCACGATGTTGTTGCAATAGGCAGATCGACAGGGCAAATAGGTCTAATCAATGTGCAGCAAGATCTACCTAAAACCATAGAAAACCTAGACACTATTACACTCTATTTAAATCCAACACATCAACCAAGCTATTATGATGATATCTTAAAGCTCAAGCCTAAAAGAATCATCTTTAATCCTGGAACAGAAAATGATGCTTTATCACACCTTGCTCAAGAGGCTGGAATAGCCACTGAAAATGCATGTACTTTAGTCCTACTAAGAACCCAGCAGTATTAAATTAAAAAAGGTGATGTCAATTAAGACACCACCTTTTTTAAATTAAAATATACTGTATTAATACCCTTGTCCTTTTGTACCTGAGAAGCTAGAACCGCCAGCACCTTCAGGTGCATCCATTTCTGCATCACCAGGCTCAGCCACAGTGAAAGTAACTCTTCTATTTGCAAGAGACGCACCTTCTACTGGAACTAAAGTACCTTCCATACCTCCATATTGAAGAATCAATCTAGATCGATCAATTTGGTAAGTTTCAACTAAATGGTCTATAGCAGCAGTTGCACGCTTATAAGAAAGTACCTCATTATAATTTGCACCAGCTGTTCTATCTGTATATCCTTTAACTACTACATTTACATTAGCATTTCTTTGAAGAACGGTAGCAATAGAGGCCAACTTAGCATAATCGCTCGTTCTTACTTTGTAAGAATCTTCATTAAAGTTTATACTTGGAAGGAACCAACCATTTGTTCTGTTAGCTTCTGTAGCTTTATTATTGGCATCAATTAGACTGCTAACCTCATCACGAGTAATAAAGTCCTTAGAACGCATGCCTTGCTCCGATACGCCCTCTCCATTTACAGCAACATTTCTATCACTAAATGGCTCAGCATCTTTATAATCCGGAACTCCATCCATGTCAGTGTCTAAAGCTACTCCTTTGGCATCAACAGTAACACCCTCAGGCGTATTGTTGTCTTGGTCTAACATATCAATCACACCGTCATCATCAGAATCAGTTAGATCTAATACTGGACGTGCTTTTAAATCAGCAACATCATCAATGATCACTTCCATTGGATTCACCCAATACAAAGGTTCTGATAATTTACCATCCTTCGTTAAGTTGAAGTTGATTCTAACATTAGTATAATTAGCAACATCTCTGTAACGATTGTCAAAAGCATCCAACAAATCGGCTCTTTTTCCAAATGCTGCAGAAACTTTATGTTCTATAGCAATATTCACTTTTGGAGATAGTTTAAATCCTATACCAACTCCACCATCTAATGCCGGTACAAAATTCTCTGAGTCACGACCAGCTATAATTACATCCTCAGCAGTATCTCCAGAACCATCTGTAGCAGCTAATGCTGATTTGATATAAGCACCTGAAGCTCCCGCAAAAAAGTAAGTATTAACTTTGCGAAGACCAGAATCCCATCTAAGATTATTCAAAGTCATAATACCTTGAATACCTCCCGACATCATAGTTGTTTCGTAAGAATAAGGGCGTAGTACATTATTTCCGAAGTCAGCAGTGTGCCCAGTGGTAGTACCATCTCCTTTAGCTACACCATAGAATCCATCCAGTCTGATTGAAAATACGTAATCTAATGCTTTTCTAAAGTGAAATCCAGTTCCGAAACTTGGAGTAACTTCGATATCTCCTTGAGAAAAGAAATAACCAGCGTGTAATCCGAATTCAGATCCATCTTTTGGTGTTGCCTGAACACCAGATAGCGCAGCCACAGACTCGTTTTGAGCAGAAAGGCTTGTTGCCGCACAGATAAAAATTAAGGCAAAAGTTTTCGACAAATAATTTTTCATTGTCCTAGGGTATTAAATTAATTAAAATATGCAATTTTCAAATTACAAGTATGTTTAGTGTTCTGTTCATATTTTTGCCTTCTCTAATATAAGATCTTTATCTTACATATGCTTAAAAACGCATACTTGACAAAAATAAATCCGTAACAGGATAAATATTACGATTTTTTCTAAATTAATCGTCTAACCGACAAATTCTTATGCCTAAGTTAATTTAGATAAACTAATTTCCATAGCCTTTCCAGCAATATTTGTTAATGCAGGTGATTTCTTATAAACTTCAGCTAAGGCATTGTAAATCACAGAAGAAGTATCACTAAAGATAGCTTCATCGGTCATTTCGATCTCTTCCTTCATCAAAAAAGCAAATACTCTTGCCATTCCACAGTTAGCAATAAAATCAGGAATTAAACTCACCTCTCCATCTGTGTATTTAGCAGTGGGGCCAAAAAACACCTGATCATCAATAAAAGGAACATTGGCTCCACAAGAAATGACCTCCAAGCCATTCTTGATCATAGTATCCACCTGAGCTTGTGTTACAATCTTAGAGGCAGCACCAGGAATAAATACTTCTGCTCCAACAGACCAAATTTTTTCATTAGCCTCTTCAAAGGATATCATACCTTCCGCAACCAATTTGTTACCATTCTTTTTATAAAAAAGTTCTTTGATTTCATCCAACTCCATTCCTTCAGGTCTAATAATTGCACCTGCTATATCAATAATCCCCGTAATCTTAGCCCCCATCTGGGCCATATAACATGCAGCTGCAGATGCGACATTACCCCATCCTTGGATAAGGACGCGTTTACCCTTCAGATCACTTTTCCTAAAAATATCGTAGTAATGCTCTATGGATTTAGCCACACCAAATCCAGTAATCATATCGGCAACAGCAAACTTCTTTCCTTTATCTGTTGGTACATATTTTGGATCCTCCACGATTTTTGAACAACCGTATCTCAATTGACCAACGATATTTACCTTTGCTCCTTCTTTCGGTTGGAAGTGCCCATTTACAACACCTTCTTGGGGATGCCACAACCCTAAGTCCTCGGTCATAGGGATTACATCCTTCAACTCATCCACATTTAAATCACCACCCGTTCCGTAGTATGTCTTCAATAATGGAATAATGGCTGCATACCAACGCTCCAACACCTCATCCTTTCGAGGATCATTAGGATCAAAATCTATACCTGATTTCGCTCCACCTATGGCAGGTCCACAAACGGAGAATTTGATCTCCATAACTTTTGCCAAAGAGATTACTTCTTCTTTAGTAAGGCCTTTACGCATTCTAGTGCCACCACCCGCAGCACCGCCTCTTAGAGAATTGATGACTACCCAACCTCTAGCATCGGTATATTCATCGTTCCATTCAAATACAATAACAGGGGATTTTGCTTTATAAGATTCAAGCATTGCTGTCCAACTCATTGCTTTTATTTTTTAAGGTACTTCATTTTATAATCTGCCCGTAATTTACCCTCTTTGATTTCGTCTAACTTCTTTTTAATCCTACGCTTCTTTAAGGGACCTAAAAGATCTGTAAATAAGATTCCATCAATGTGGTCATACTCATGTTGAATAACTCTAGCATTTAAGCCCTCATAAATTTCAATATGTTCCTTAAATGACTCGTCTAGATACTTGATCTTGACTTGTTCTGGTCTGTAGACATCACCTTTAATACT
>CAJXMP010000080.1 GCA_913056515.1 uncultured Lewinella sp. | reverse complement strand
CCATTTAATAGCTTTAATCTTACAGCTGTAAGTAATTATTTGATATAACTATTATTTACAAGTCAAGAGAATGGGTTTTGACACAGTTAGTACCAACACATTAATTTACAACACATTAAATAATTTTTTTTTTGTACATTAAACACCATACATTTGTCAAACAGGAATAATCAATCAAATAGTGATGCGATTATTTTATTTTTTTATAAAAAATACGAAATTTGCATCCGCTTTTTAGATGAACAAACATTATTTACAACTTTCTACAATTCAAATAAATACCCAATGAGGAAAGCAGACTTGGTTACCGCAATCTCAGAAAAAACAGGCGTTCAAAAAGTGGACGTATTAGTTACTTTAGAAGCCTTTTTCAAAGAAGTTAAAGGATCTCTAGCGGAAGGAGAAAACGTTTATATCCGCGGATTTGGTAGCTTCATTACGAAGTACCGTGCAAAGAAAATTGGTCGTCACATTAAGAAAAATGAAGCGATTGAAATTCCTGCACACTATATCCCAGCTTTCAAACCTGCAAAAACATTTGTTGATCAGGTTAAAGAAAGCGTACCTGCAGAAGAAGAAGTTGGTGTTTAAACCAACACCCTCTCCTGCCCATTTATTCTAACTTATGGGGAAGCAACAAGTTATCGCACTATTGATCGCAATTGGCCTAGTATTATCTTTTTATTTAGGTTGCGACAATATCTCCCAGTCACAAAAAGAAATCAATAAAAGTAGGGAAAAGACATTGGTAGCAACCGATATCCAAAACCTACTGAATGAGGCACGCGCTGAACTTACTACCTCGAGTAGAAGTGAAATTGCATTGCTTGAAAGCATGGTTCAAGATGCTCAATCTGATTCTCTAAATCATATTGCAGCCCTTGAACAACTTTCAGCTGCCTGGTTTCAATTGGGACAAGCGGCCATTGCAGGGCATTATGCTTGGGAGATAGCTGACAAAACACAACAAGCAGATAGCTGGGAGATTGCAGGAACAACTTTTGTTCTATGCTTGCAACAAACAACCGCGAGTAAGATTCGTCAGTTTTGTAGCTCAAAAGCCGTACAAGCTTTTGAAAATGCCATCGCTGAAGAACCTGCAAATGTTTCTCATCGAATTAACTTGGCCCTAAGCTATGTAGAAGAGCCCCCAAAGGAAAATCCCATGCAGGGTATTCTAATGCTAAGAGATTTAGCTGAGAAAAATCCAGAAAACCCAGCCGTACTATTTCAACTAGGAAGACTGGCTGTAATGACTGGTCAATACACTAAGGCAGTCGAGCGCTTAGAGCAAGCATATGCTATAGATCAAAATGATAAAAGAATTATTTGTCTACTAGCTGAAAGCTATAGTCAAATTGGAGATTCTGTCCGATCTGATGAATTTGCAAAAAAATGCAACAATTAATCTTAGGATTTTTGTATATTTGCAATCACTTAATGAATACAGAGCCTGTAAAGGTTATTTTTAGATAAAAAAAGATTTTTGTTATGCCTTGTGGAAAGAAAAGGAAAAGACATAAAATTGCAACGCACAAAAGAAAAAAGCGTCTTCGCAAGAACCGTCATAAGAAGAAGAAATAATTCATAATATCAAAAACCCGACTCGTCGGGTTTTTGTGTTTAACTTAAGGCGCTATACCTTGAGTCTAGAAAGCAAACATTTGTGAAGTCAAAAGTCCAATCTCTACTCTATATAAACACACGCTTAGTCTGTTTGTATAAAGGTTAAAAGACTAATAACCCTCACTTCAGCCTTCCTCCTATTGCCGCCTAGACTTACGCGCTAAAATAAAATTACGTGGAAAAAGAATTAATTATAAATTCCACGCCAACGGATGTTGAGATCGCCCTTTTGGAGGATACTAGATTGGTTGAGTTACACAACCAAAAAACCAACACAAACTTTTCCGTTGGCGATATATTTCTAGGTAAAGTAAAAAGACTTATGCCAGGCTTAAATGCTGCTTTTGTAGATATTGGCCACAGCAAAGACGCCTTTTTACATTACACGGATCTAGGACCCAAACTGAATACACTCCAGAAGTTTGCTTCAGATACTATTGATGGAAGTCTTAAAACCCATTTGCTCGACCAGTTCAAATTTCAACCAGAAATCAACAAGAATGGTAAGATAGATCAAGTCCTGCAAAAAAGACAAAACGTACTCGTTCAAATCCTGAAAGAACCAATAGGAACTAAAGGACCTAGACTGAGTTGTGAAATCACCATTCCTGGTCGATTTATGGTTTTAACCCCATTCAATGATGTCATCGCAATTTCGAAAAAAATATCCAATGCGGATGAGCGTAAGCGCTTAAAGAAACTGATTGAAAGTATCAAACGTAAAAACTTTGGTATCATCGTCCGCACAGCAGCAGAAGGCAAAAAAGTTGCAGACCTCTATGAGGAATTAAAACTCATGGAAGCGAAGTGGGAAGAAATATCTAGAAAACTTAAAGGAGCTAAACCTCCTACCAAATTACTAGATGAACTCGATAAGGCATCCAGTATACTAAGAGATATTCTGAACGATGATTTTAATAAAATTGTAGTCAATGACCATCAATTATATTTAAACATCAAGTCCTATTTGCACAATTTTGCACCTGATAAAGTCAATATTGTTAGCCATTATAAAGGTCGTGCGCCGATATTTGATGCTAATAATGTGTCTAAGCAGATCAAATCCTCTTTTGGAAAAACTGCAACAATGCCTAGTGGTGCCTATCTCGTAATAGAGCACACTGAAGCCATGCACGTCATTGATGTGAATTCAGGTCATAAAATGTCTACCAATAATCAAGAAGATGCCTCCTTAAAGGTCAATTTAGAATCAGCTAAAGAAATTGCTAGGCAACTGAGATTAAGAGATATTGGTGGTATCATCATAGTGGACTTCATTGATATGAAGAATAAAGACCACAAAGCGCTTTTACTCAGAGAAATGCGCAAATTCATGTCCATGGATCGAGCGCAGCACACGATTTTACCTTTAAGTAAGTTCGGTTTGATGCAAATAACTAGACAGCGGGTGCGTCCAGAGGTTAAAATTAACACAGCCGAAGTTTGTCCAACCTGTACTGGTACCGGTAAAATCAATGCATCGATTTTACTTACTGATGAAATAGAAAGAGATATGAAGTTTATTCGTCAATCTCATCCAAATACTAAATTGACACTAAAGGTGCATCCATTTATTATGGCTTACCTGAAAAAAGGCTTCCCTTCTTTACAATTCAAATGGATGTTAAAAGATCATAAGTGGGTGAAAGTAATTGAAGACACTAATTTCCATATCAATCAATATGCTTTCTATGACAACCACAATGAAGAAATAAAATTAAACTAAAAGAAAGTCCCGGTATCAATCGGGGCTTTTTTTATGGACAGCCGCAATCTAAGCTCTTACAAGATTCCATTAATAGTACTAGCATAATTAAGATTAATTTAATCTTAGTATTACTACTTTTTGATTTCAATACCTTCATCTTTATTATTGAGAAATAAAAATAACAAAGAATTTTGAATATTTTATTTACAGTTCTGAACTGGGGACTAGGTCATGCGGTGCGAAGCATTCCAATTATTGCACATCTCCAAAAACAAGGCCATCAAATTACTATTGCCTCTGATGGTATGGTCATCGACTTTTTAAAAAAGGAATTTCCAGATCTATCCTTTGCAAGCCTACCTGCATACAATATTCAATACAAATTCAAATTCATGCCCTTCAATATCCTAGCAAAAGGGCCTAAAATCTTAAGTGTACTTTTCCAAGAACATCAACAGGTACAAAAAATCATTCGAGACGAACAAATAGACCTTCTAATCAATGACAACAGATTAGCTTGCTATTCCAAACGAGTACCATCTATTTTTATCACCCACCAACTTGATGTTCCCGCACCCAACCCTATGCTTAGAGCATGGACCAACCGATGGCACCATTTTTTCATTAACAAACATGATAGATGTTGGATACCTGATGTAGAAGGGACAAACAATTTAGCGGGTGATATAAGTCGATCTAAATTAAAAACACCCCCATTAGATTATATCGGACCACTATCCACGATTAAAATAGATCCAAACAAGGCAGACCTACCTTTACTGGTAGTACTTTCAGGCCCAGAACCACAGCGTACCTATTTAGAAGAAAAAATCGTGAAACAATCCGTCCATTTACCCATTCAAACCATATTAGTTCGAGGAACTAATCAAGCACATGATTACCATAATATCCCAGCCCATTTAAGCATCTTAGATTTAGTGGATCGAAAAACATTAGCTGCTTTGATAGAAAGAGCACAGACTATGATCTGCAGATCTGGCTATACCTCCCTACTCGATTTTTCACTAAATCCAAAAAGACTCTACTTCATACCCACACCCGGTCAATGGGAACAAGAATATCTGGCTGAACACTGGAAGAGTCAGATGGGTATACCCTTTACTACGCAAAAGGACTTTGATCTGAAAAAAGCCTACGAAGACGCTAAAAAACTCCAACTAGAAATGAATCAACAGCGTTTTGAAAGCATTATTGACCAAGTGATCAATGATATAAAGCACCCTGCTATTTAGTATTGACTAAGTTCATTGCCCTAGAAAGCCCAATTGTACCAAACGCGAGAATCGCTTTAGAAGCTTTTTCTTTAAATTCAGCCATTTTGTCGCTTTCCGTAGCGCTCCAGGCACTTAAAACAAACTCTGCTTGCCTACCTTTTGGAAATTCATTGCCGATTCCAAAGCGTAATCGAGCATAATTGTTCCCCTGAGTCATACGATCAATATCCTTTAAACCGTTATGTCCAGCATCTGAACCTTTACCCCGCAATCGCAATTTCCCAAAAGGTAAATGCAAATCATCCAAAACCACTAGAAGATTAGCTTTATCAATTTTCTTGGCTTGCATCCAATATCGCACAGACTTACCACTTAAATTCATGTAAGTACTAGGCTTAAGCAGCACAAAAGTTCTTCCCTTATGCCTAAACTCCGTAACATCACCCAACTTCTGAGTACTCCAAGACACTCCAAAAGCATCTGCTAAATAATCAACTACCTCAAAACCAATGTTATGGCGAGTATTATCATACTTAGCTCCGATGTTGCCTAATCCTACAATCAGATATTTCATGCATGTCGATTTGAAGCAAAAATACAAAGGTCTGAATCATTAGCCCAAGTAATAGGCTTTTTTTATTCATAAGCCAAAATGTCAGCTTAGTCGATAAAAATCTGCCAAATTTTACAAATTCGTTTACTTGGCTTATATTTTGAATACAAGAAAGTAATACCAATCAAATTATACGAATGACATACGATAATTTCACCATAAAGGCACAAGATGCCATTTTGAAAGCTCAACAATTAGCGGCGAGCCTGGATCAACAAACAGTTGAGACCACGCACCTATTGTTGGGGATTTTCCAAACAGACGAACATTTACCAAAGTTCTTGTTCTCTAAAATGAACATGAACCTACCTGCCCTATCTGCAGAACTTCAAAAAGAAATTGAGAAGTACCCTAAAGTAAGCGGCACAGATAAGCAATTTTTATCTAATGATGCTAATAGAGCTTTGGCTCAGGCCAAAAGAGCTTTAGCAGAATTCAAGGATGACTTTATATCCTTAGAATTAATTATTCTTGGAATACTTCGAGGTTCTGACGAAGGATCAAAAATACTCAAACATTTAGGTGCTACTGAAAATACCTTAATAAGTGCCATACAAGAATTGCGTAAAGGATCCACAGTAACCGACCAACACTCAGAAGGCAATTATAATGCCCTGAATAAGTATGCGCTCAATTTGAATAAAAGAGCGGAAGAAGGAAAACTTGACCCTATTGTTGGTCGTGATGAGGAAATTAGAAGAACCTTACATATCCTATCCAGAAGAAAAAAGAACAATCCAATATTGATTGGAGAACCTGGTGTAGGTAAGACAGCTATTGTGGAAGGTATCGCTTGGAGGATTGTAAATGGAGATGTTCCAGAAAACTTAAAAACGAAAACCATCTTTGTTTTAGATATCGCTGCCCTTATTGCAGGAGCAAAATTCAAAGGTGAATTCGAAGAGCGATTAAAAGGAGTCATCAAGGAAGTCTCTGAATCGAATGGTAATATCATATTATTCATTGACGAGATTCATACCCTTATTGGTGCAGGTGGCGGTAATGGAGCAATGGATGCTGCCAATATTCTTAAGCCAGCATTGGCAAGAGGTGAGCTCAAAACTATAGGAGCAACCACCTTGGACGAGTATCAAAAGTATTTTGAAAAAGATAAGGCACTAGTTCGAAGATTCCAGACAGTAGTTATTGATGAACCAAGTATTGAAGACACCATTTCAATCTTAAGAGGGCTTCAAGAGCGCTATGAGGTGTATCATAAAATTGAGATTCTAGATGAGGCTTTAGTAGCAGCCGCAGAATTATCGCACAGGTATTTAGCAGATCGCAAATTACCGGATAAAGCAATTGACCTGATTGATGAAGCAGCTGCAAAGTTGAGACTTGAACTTGATTCTATACCTGAGGTATTGGATGAACTAGAGCGTAAAGTTAGACAGCTAGAAATTGAAAAAGAGGCGCTTAAAAGAGAGAAAAACGATAAGCAGGTCAAGGCAATCAAAAAGCAAATTGCCGATGCTAAAGAAAAGAGAGATGAAGTAAAAGCGGCTTGGAAGAGTGAAAAGGAGATTTTAGATACGGTTCAAAATCTAAAAAAGGAAATTGAACAACTAGAAACGGAGGCAGATCAAGCTGAACGAAAAAGTGACTTTGAAACGGTAGCTAAAATCCGCTATGGATCTATCAAAGAAAAAGAAACTATGTTGCGTGCAGCAGAAGAAAAACTGGCTGATCTTCCTCAAGAAAAACGATTCACTAATGAAGAAGTGAATGCAGACGATATAGCAGATATCATCTCCAAATGGACAGGAATTCCAATCTCTAAAATGTTGCAATCCGAAAAGGATAAATTGCTAGAGTTAGAATTGGAATTAGGGAAGCGAGTGATTGGACAACACGAAGCGGTACAGGCTGTATCTGATGCAGTAAGGCGTTCGCGTGCAGGTCTACAAGATGAAAACAAACCAATCGGTTCTTTCATTTTCTTGGGCCCTACTGGTGTAGGTAAAACAGAACTTGCTAAAGCATTGGCCGAGCTCATGTTTGACGATGAACGTGCTATTGTTCGTATTGACATGAGTGAATTCCAAGAGAAACATGCAGTGTCCAGACTAGTTGGGGCACCTCCGGGATATGTAGGCTATGATGAAGGAGGACAATTGACCGAAGCGGTTAGACGTAGACCTTATTCCATCGTACTATTGGATGAGTTCGAGAAAGCACATCCAGATGTTTTCAATATCCTTTTGCAGGTGCTTGATGATGGTAGATTGACAGATAACAAAGGGAGAATAGCGGATTTCAAAAACACCATTATTATTATGACCTCTAACATGGGGGCAGAAAATATTTTAGAGAATTTTGAAGATCTAGAGGCTGTTGGAGACAAACATAGAGCTGAAATTTTGGAAACGACAAAGATTGAATTACTGGAGAACCTGAAAGACAATCTAAGACCAGAGTTTCTGAACCGAATTGACGAAAAGATTATGTTCTTACCACTTCAAAAAGACGAGGTGAAGCAAATCTTGATGCTCTTATTAAAAGATGTAAAAGAGATGCTAGAGAAGCAAAACCTCAAATTAGAGGTTAGTGATGCTGCTTTAGATCTCCTAGCAGACTTAGGATATGAGCCACAGTTTGGGGCAAGGCCTATGAAAAGAGTACTACAAAAAGAGATCGTGAATGTACTCTCTAAAAAATTAATTGCAGGCGAGTTTGACTTCGGAGATACCATAAAAGTTGGAAGCTCCAAAGGCGGGTTTTCTTTCAAAGTAGAAAAAGAAAAGACCCCTGTACTAGAAGAGTCAAATACCGCTGAATAAAACAATACCGAAAGGGCAAGCTATAAAAGCTTGCCTTTTTTTATGATATTTGTATAAGGCTTGTTGTATAATATTAAATCTCAGCAGGATGAATAAAGCACTTTCTACTTCAACTAATGCTGTGCCTCCGGTTTACCTAACCAAGGCCAGTAAGTTCTGTTTGAGTAATATCAACAACTTCAAGTCCAAAGGCTTAATCCTACACAATTTCTCCTTTGCTGAAAAACTTTCAGATCATATCCTTCACCTAGGTATTCTAAACAATATGGAGGAGCATAATATCTTGGCTCCCCAGATTGCTGCTTACATGCTGATACTAGGTTATCAAGAAAATTATCAATCAGCATGGGAATTAGCGATACCCTATGCCAAAGAATTTTGTCAAATCGAGGAAATTGATGAAGAACTGAAAGATAAGATTGCATATACGCTGTTTGCTTTAAATAAAAATGGAGATCCAATTTCTCAAGAAGCAAGGTTATTCTTTGATGCTTTGAATAGTTTGCTTTGGATTGAGCATAAGCAGGATTTGCTACCATTGTTGAAAACCGAACGTCAACTTAAGCTTAATGAGCAACTTGAGGAAGTAGAATGGGAAGAACAATTACTCAGACAAATGCTTGATCTTAGATTCTATTTAAATGAATCCAACAAGATTTATCAAGATCGTCTTTCCTTTTATATCAGTGAGCAAAGTGAAAAACTTCAAAAGATTCAAAGAAAGCTTATCAAGAGTGCGGATACAAAACCTTTCATTCAGGTAGAAAAAAGAGTGCCTACCTCTGGCATTCAAACCTTCTTTAGGACGAACTACAGAAACCACATCAATCTGAGTGCCATAGCCGATAATAAGGCAAATATTATGATCAGTGTAAATGCCGTTTTAATCACGGTAATCATATCTATCTTGAGCTATAAAAACCTAACAGAGATTGAACCAGGCGTATTTTTCCCTGCCATCATTTTCCTGTTTTTTGGACTAGCTAGTCTGACCATGGCAGTTTTGGCCTCTAGACCTAAAATCACTAGTCATTTAGACCCCGCAAAGGCTAAACAGGGCCTATCCAAAAAGCTCATCTTTTTTGGAAATTTTGTCAAACTTGATGAAGCAGAATATGAGGAAGCATTAGATCATATGTTTAAGGATTCCAGTCTGCTGTATTCCAACTTGAGTGCAGATCTATATAACCTAGGTAAAGTTCTAGACAAGAAATATAAGCTACTAGCAGCCAGTTACAATCTATTCTTGATTGGATTCGCCATTACAGTCTTATTCTTTATCATTTTGATGTGCATTGGTATGCTAGGATAGCATCCGCTGACGCATCGCCTCATACAATACTATTCCAGACGCAACACTTACATTAAAGGAGTTGGTATTTCCAACTTGAGGTATCCAAAAATGCGCTTCGACCTCCTTTAGTACACCTGTACTAACACCATCGCCTTCCGAACCCATAATGATAGCTGTAGGACCAGTTAAATCTAGCTCATGTAATCCACGCTCTGAGGGAATAGCTGAAGCATAAATACTAAGTCCCGAATCTCGAAGGTATTTTATAGTATTGACCAAACTTTTTACTCGGCACACATCTATTTCATATATAGCACCAGCAGAGGATTTGACCGCATCTGCATTAACCAAGGCCGAGCCTTTGGTAGGAACTATGATGGCATGAGCACCACACAACAAAGCGGAACGTGCAATGGCACCTAAATTCCTTACGTCGGTAACACCATCTAATATGAGAAACAAAGGCATCTCACCCTTTTCAAACACAAAAGGTAAAATTTGATCAATTCGCTTATAATTGATTAGTGAAATTTGAGCAGCGACTCCTTGATGATTAGCAGGGACCATCTTTTGAAGCTTTTCCTTAGGAACCATAGCCAAGGGAAAACCAAGTTGCTGACTTAATTTACGAAGCTCTTTCTCTAAAGGGCCCGTTGTTCCTTGCATCAGGAAAACTTTCTCTATGGCTTTCCCGTTTTTAATAGCATCCAATACAGGATGACGCCCATAGATCAGATCCTTGTTTTTCATCTCGCCAAATTATACCTAAATATAGGCTTATTTGACTGATTTTAAGCTGAAACACAAATTTTGACACTCCTTTTAAGGAATAGTGCCAAATAGAAACTATTTTAGGTATTCTACCGCTCAGAATATTATTTTTTAAATGAATTTGTTTACACCTAATTATGGGACGAAAATTTACTTTTACTAAAACTATCTTTGCCTTTGCTATACTCGTTTGTTCACTTGGATTACAAGCACAACATGCTGATGCCATCGAACTTACAGACAAAGCAATGGCTGAATTTGCACCTCAATGGGGATTAGATGAAACAGATATAAATGACTATTTCATCTCAGACCATTATACTTCAAGACATAACCTAGTAAGTCATGTTTACGCAAATCAAACCATAAATGGATTATTGGTTGAAAATGCTATTATCAACTTAAGTTTCAATAAAGCAGGTGAGATGATATATGGCAATAGCCGATTCGTTGCAGGACTTGCTAATCAAATCACTTCAGCTAATGCTAATGTTACGGCTATAGAAGCTTTAGAAATCGCTTTAGCTAAATTAGAATTAGATGTTGAAACACCTAGACTAAATGAAGAAAAGGATTTCTCTTTATTTGTCTTTGAAAAAGCTGATTTTGCAACTATACCAGTGCAAACGCAATTATTGTATGCTCAGATGGATGAGTCTATCCAATTGGCTTGGAGAACTCAAATCTATGGACCTAAGAGTTATGCTGTTTACGTAGATGCTACTACAGGAGAAGTACTAGCTCAAAAACGCTTAGATATCTCTTGTTCTTTTGAAAAAGGAATGTATGATAACCACTCGCACAGTTGTTCAGCACATAGCCCAGAAGGTTCAGTAGGAACAGCTATCGAAATGGTAGATAACTCTTCCTACCGTGTGTTTGCGCTTCCATTAGAAAGCCCAAATCATGGTTCAAGAACTTTAGAGACCAATCCAGCAGACCCGAATGCATCTCCTTTTGGATGGCACGATACAGATGGAACTCCTGGAGCTGAATTTACTATTACCCGTGGTAATAATGTACACGCATTCTACGATCCAGAAGCTGACGAAGTTCCACCTGCAACGCAAGTAGATGGCGGTCAAG
>CAJXMP010000079.1 GCA_913056515.1 uncultured Lewinella sp. | reverse complement strand
GCTTAATGTCTCAGACAGATATGCTCCATCTAATTCTGCTACAGGTTCTAAGCCATCAAAATAGCTGATTATATAGGCATGTGTAGAACCTTCTATTGGCCCTTCTAAAAATGCATCAATAGAACCCCCAAAACTGCAGGCTTCATCTAAAGACACCTGCACTAAATCATTACAAGACAAAACAGGCTGCTCTGCCGCATCACCTACATAGAATGGTAAAAGGATAGCACCATCTGACCATACCAAACAAATAGGACATGGTTCATCAAAATCATCCCAACTGATTTGTAATAAGTATTCATCAGGAGATAAATCCAATGGAACATGATCTACATCCTCGTAAATAACCTCCCCTAGGGAATTCAAAATATCGAATGACATATTTTGAATAGGTAAGTCTGTCTCAACGATTATTGGACTACCCAAGTCGTCCGAACACATGACGCCCGCATTAAAAGACCAATCAAACTGATCAGCGCCAAGGATTTGAACCCAAATAGAATCATTTAGAGCACAAACCATATCCACATAACTATAATAAAGCCAAAACCCTGCTGATTCAGCTAGGGGATCTATAGACATATCTATAGATTGAAAGGTTGGATTGTCGAAACTAACGGTAGCCGGTGCATTGGAACAATTCTAGTCAAAAGTAGAAGCATATCCACTTACTTCATCTACGACAAAAGTGGAAGAAACCCCAGGAAAAACTTTAAGTTGTCCATATGCTGAAAAAGAACATTGGGCAAATACATTTGAATGTACTGATAGGGAAATCAGTAAAACCAACACCGTTTGGTGCAATAGAGATTGAAATTTTTTCATGATTTATAACTGTCTAGCATCAAGATAGGCAATTATAAAACATGTTAATAAAATTTATATATAATATTCTCCAATAATAAAAAAGACTCCTTTGGTGAAAAGGAGTCTAAGGTATGACTTACAATGGGCGCTTAATTCGTTTTTACATCTTAATTAAAGTATTACTTGAAGTAAGATTACTTATTTCAAAAGTAGATTAACGCAATTAAATACTACAAATTCTGTTTAAGAAATTAACTTAACCCTACTTTTAAGTCTTTTGCGAATCGCATTAATCATAATATTGGTCGAACTCCCCTTTTGCTACACTGATACTCTGAAAAATTATAGGTAGATGCTTTGACACATCATCCCGGTTTTTGAACAAAAGAACCAATTCGTTAGCAGTACCAACTTGGCTATCACCTTCATATGTATTGATGAGATTTTGATAACCTTTGGTGCCTATACCTACTCCAGGAAAGCCAAAGCCCTCATCCTCAGTAATTAATCGAGCATTATTTTTATCCAATAATCGGATATCTACCTCCTGTCTTTGCTGGTTATTAGAAAAAACCAAGATAAAATCGTCGTTTATAGTCAAACCAACCTGACCATATTCATTAATTTCATTCGCTGCTTCACTTAGTGCAGCATTAATAGGCTCTAGACTTCCTCGAACTATCCCAACTTTATCTGAGGTATCTTCCACGCGTTGAGAAAAAGATTGCTCAGTTTCTTGGTTCGATGGATTAGTAGTAGCCTGATCCTTTGTACAAGAAACCATACTGAACGTAAAGACGAATAAAAACAACAACATTCTTTCCATGCTGGACATTAATTTTGGTAAATAAGATTTGAATGTGCAATTTAGGTATTATTTATTTCTATAAAATATATTTTCAAGACACACTTACTTTTTTATTTATATATCGTTCAATATGATCAACCTAATTAGTGATACAGTTACGCTCCCAGGAGAAAAGATGAAGCAGTTCATGATGCAAGCACCACTTGGAGATGATGTGTTTGCAGCTGATCCAACGGTCAATGAATTGCAGCGATATGCAGCTGATTTATTCGGTATGGAGGCTGCCTTATTCTGTCCATCCGGCACCATGACCAATCAAATTGCTATCAAAGTTCATACACAACCCTTGGACGAACTTATTTGTGATCACTATTCGCATGTTTACCAATACGAAACAGGCGGTTTTGCCTTTCACTCAGGTATCTCGGTAAAACTAATCCAAGGTCAACATGGAAAAATCACTGCTCAGCAAATAGAAACAGCCATTCAACCAACTGCAGATTGGCTGCCTAGGACAAGTTTAGTTGTTTTAGAAAACACCTGTAATAAAGGTGGTGGATCCATTTATACCTTGGACGAAATAAAACCAATCAAAGCATTATGCGATTCAAGAGGTCTAGCCCTGCACCTAGATGGTGCTCGATTATTTAATGCACTAGTGGAAACCAAAGAATCGACTGTAGAATACGGCCAAATTTTTGATAGTATATCAATATGCCTTAGTAAAGGTCTAGGCGCTCCAGTTGGCTCTTTGTTATTAGGAACTAAAGATTTTATTCGTGAGGCTAGAAGGTTTAGAAAAGTAATGGGTGGAGGAATGCGGCAAGCAGGTCTATTAGCGGCTGCAGGCTTATTTGCACTTCAAAACCAAGTAGAACGGCTGAAAATTGATAATGACAGGGCTAAGGCTTACGGCTCTATCCTATCTGAAAGACCCTTTGTCAAGGAGGTTTTACCCGTACAAAGTAACATCGTCATCTTTGAATTAAATGAACGAGGATCAGCGGATAAATTCTTGAAAAAATTGGAGAACAACAGAATCTTGGCCTCTGCGTTCGGGCCAGAAACGATACGATTTGTGTTACACTTGGATATCAGTACGGAAATGCACCAAAGAATAATCGAAATATTAAAAACAATAGACTTTTAGGCTATCGCTTATTCAATTCATCCCGAATTTGGGCTGCTTTGCGGTAATCTTCTTTTTCGATAGCCTCAGCTAACATTTTCTTTAGTTTATCGAGTGTGTATTTTTTGAACTCTGCGTGTCGCTCAATAGCATCATCTGAAGGTAAATCAAGTGCTGAGTACGAAGAATCGGTTTCAGATTGTTGAGACTCTTCCGATGCTGGAGAATCGTCATCTTTCAACTCCAAGCCCGCAGCCTCTAGTATAAATTCATAAGTATAAATGGGACATTCATGACGAACAACAAGAGCAATAGCATCTGAAGATCGAGCATCTACCTCTACCGTCTCTCCATTTACTACACAAACTAAGCGGGCATAAAAAACGCCTTCGACTAGATTGTTAATGATTACCTCTTTCAACTGAACTGAAAATACGGTAAACAGGTTTTTCATCAAATCATGAGTCAATGGTCTAGAAGGTTGCATGCCCTCCAAGGCAAGCGCAATAGATTGAGCTTCACATTTACCAATAATGATAGGCAAACGGCGATTCCCCTCTTTTTCACTTAAAACTACAGCGTAATTATTCGACTGCGCCATCGTTTGCGACAAGGCAACAATATCTAATTCAATCTTCTTCATTTAGACCTACTCTATTTATGTGTTTAAAGGTAACAAAACTAGGTTAAAATTAGTGCCTCTCCTTCCGCTTTGCCTCATTCCAAAGTGCATCCATTGCTTCTAAGGACATATCTGCTAAGGCTTGGGTGGCATTATCCTCTATATATTCAAATCTTCGTTTAAATTTCTTATTCACTTTTTCTAGTGCTGTTTCTGGATCTATCCCCTCAAATCGAGCATAATTCACTAGAGCAAAAAGTAAATCACCAAACTCCTCTTCTTTTTTTTCTGGGCTACCTGAATCCAATTCGTCTTTGAATTCTTGTAATTCCTCTTGTACTTTTTCCCAAACTTGATCCTTATGCTCCCATTCAAATCCTACTTGAGCGGTTTTCTCTTGCATTCTGTATGCCTTAACCATTGCTGGCAATGAATTAGGTACACCTTCTAATACAGACTTCTTCCCTTCTTTTAATTTGAGCTGTTCCCAATTCTTTTTAACCTCCTCCTCATCTGCTACTTCAAGATCACCATAAATATGGGGGTGTCGCTTGATTAGTTTCTCACATACATATTGCAAACTGTCTGAAATGTCAAATAAATTCTGCTCCTCTGCTATTTTTGAGTAAAAAACCATGTGCAACATAAGGTCACCTATTTCTTCTTTGACCTCTTCCACGTTTTCGTCCAATAAGGCATCAGCTAATTCATACATTTCCTCTATACTTAAATTCCGAAGAGAAGTCCAAGTTTGTTTACGATCCCATGGACATTGCTCCCTCAATTCGTCCATAATTTGTAATAATCGACCAAAGGCAGTCATTTTATCTTGATAAGCTGAGTATTCCATTAATTATCCTTATTTTTGAATGAAGATAATTGAAAACTTATTCAAATTATTTTTGATCCACTAAAAAAATAAGGAATGGAATTTCTAAGCATGTTTATTATCATTGGAGGAGCCTTTGGATTAGCTTTTTTAATGATGAATATCAGACATATTTTTACAGGAGAAGAATTTAGAGGGTCTTGTGCATCCAATAACCCCATGATTAAGAATGAAATGGGTGAATGTAGCGTTTGCGGTCGGGTCCCAGGCGAAGATTGCAAGATGCCTGAACCTACAGAATAAAAAAAAGCCAGTTGATTAGTTCAACTGGCTTTTTTTAGTTAGGCAACATGTGACCCATTAAATCTCGCTTTGTTTCCAAATATCCTTCATTTTCTTTCTTGGCTGCTATGATTAAAGGTTCTCTACCTACTGCCTCCACTCCAGAATGCTCAAATGCTTGTAACTTCAGTGGATTATTAGTCATTAACTTAACTTGATGAATACCCAAATCCTTAAGAATCTGAATAGCCCCCGCATAATTTCGAGAATCAACATCCAATCCAAGATGTAGATTAGCATCAATAGTATTTAAGCCTTTATCTTGCAACTGATAGGCTTTAAGTTTATTTATTATACCTATTCCTCTACCCTCTTGTCTAAGATAAACGACAACACCTTTTTGTTCGGCTGCTTTCTGCATAGCAGCTTCCAGTTGTTCTCCACAATCACATCTTTTAGAACCAAACAGATCTCCAGTTAGGCATTCAGAATGAAAACGAACCAATACAGGTCCATTGTCTGGATTCATTTCAGGATGCACCATAGCTATATGAGGCATAGGTTCCCCCTTTTGATTGGAATATGCAACCATATTAAACGGACCATTAGGAGTAGGGATAATGGCCTCTGATTGTCGAACTAAAGATTCACTAGGACTAAATACCATGTCTAATTTTTTTGAACATTTTAAAAACATTCAAATTTTTAAATGGTTGAGATTTTTGAATAAAAAAAACTTCAAGTGGTAAAATTACTGATATTCTACTAAAATAGAAACGCTAATTAAACCTGCATTCATATTCAATAAAGCCTAATTCGTCCAAAAAAACTCCAAATTAGTTTTCTTAAACTTTATTTTACTATAACTTAATTAGTACAATCGCAATAAAGCTCCAAAATGATCATAGATATACTATTTGCACTGGTATTCGGTTATGGATTTTTTACTGGTTTTTCTAAAGGAATCTTGGAAACAGTCTTTAAGATTTTTGGCTATTTGATTGGTGTTGTAGCTGCCATTAAGTTTGCCTTACCTGCTCAACGATTTCTTGAAGATGCATTTAATACAGAAAATCCTTCCATGTATTTACTTGGATTGGTCTTATCCTTTTTATTGACCATGTTGCTTGTAAGGCTTGCAGCAAATGCACTCGAAAGTCTATTACAGCAAGCCAATATTAATATCATCAACCAAATCTTTGGCGGACTATTAGTTGCAGGATTTATGGTGTTAGTCTATAGTTTGCTACTATATTTCGCCCAGGCATCCAATCTAATCTCTTCAAAAGCAGAAAAAGAGTCTTTTACGTATGAATATCTAGAGGATTTTCCCGACAAGACCTGGGCATTCCTAGGCCACATGAAAGATCCTTTAATAGAATTCTGGGAAGGTTCGGTAGATTTCTTGGATAAGGTGGAAGATTTATCAGAAGAAAAGAAATCTAAAGAAGAGAATGTTTTTGATATTGAGGAAAAAACAATTGAATGACGAAGGTGCTCTTGATTGACAACTATGATTCTTTCACTTACAATCTAAAAGATTACTTAGAACAGGCAGGACTCAACATTGAAGTAGTAAGGAATGATGATATATCCATGGAAGATATCAAAGAAAAAGCTTTTAGCGCATTCGTCCTCTCGCCTGGTCCAGGTAAACCCTCTGAAGTCCCTATACTAAATCAAATCATCGAATATTCCATTGAGAACAACATTCCCTTATTAGGTATATGTTTGGGACACCAAGCTATAGGGGAATATTTCAATTTACCTATAACGAAGGCCAACATTCCAGTTCATGGTAAAACAGACCAATTAGTAGTAGAAAAATCGCATCCTGTATTTGCTGATATACCCGCACCAATACATGTCATGCGATACCATAGCCTGATAGTATCTGGAGAGCCTTCAAACCTCCAAGTAGTAGCCAGAAATCAAGCGGGTATAGTTATGGCCATGGCCCACAAAAAGTATCCTTTATTCAGCATGCAATACCACCCAGAGTCCATCTTGACCACCCATGGTTTACAAATGCTGAAAAATTGGAAATCTACCTATCTAAATTAACTATGCGGATACTTGTTTTTTAAGACTTTTCCAGGTGAATCCTATCATTCTGAAAATTAAAAATACAGCTGTCATTACGGTTCCTACACCAAACAACATAAACTCCGATTGGAAATAGGATCGAACACCTCTCAACTGATTTGGGTCTACCTCTGCAGCTAACCAATTATTAATTTCATCATAATCCACTAAGTATTGGAAGGTATTGATTTGCTCAATGCTCAAAAAGATAAAGGGAAATAAAAGTATAAAGGCGATCAGTCTAACTATAAAGTTATCTGCTAATAGACTTTGCTTGAATTGAATAATGGTTCTAGCAAATAATATCGTACATAGCACAAAAAGTATGTTCACCAATAATACTTGCTTACCCCATATAGGCTTTAATATGGGTAAAACAACCGCCAATGCAACTAATAAAGCGATTACCAACCATAAAAGCGTCAAACGCCATTTAATTTTCATGCAACTAAATTTTAGGCGAATCTACAAATAAATTTTTAAGCAAAAGTTGAAGTAAAGCAATAAAAAAAGAGCTACTCATAAGTAGCTCTTTTTTTTTTATTGAAGTTGGAATACTTCAATCGGACCGTTATTATTACTTAAGATAATTTGATCACCGGAAGATCCACTAACTTTAATTACCTTACGAGCATCACCCATTCCAATAAAACCAGTTTCTTGTTTATCCCAATATTCAAAACCAGTGTCGGTTTTCTTTAATACAGCACCAATACTGGCATCATATCGCTCTGTTTCCACTTCAACATTATATAGATCTCCAACGGTTAAAACTTCTAGTTGACCGTCACCATCTAAATCGACAAACTCAAAATCTTGTAGAGGTGCCATTTGGCTAGCTGCAGGAAGTTGCACCCAATTAAAGTTTCCAGAGCCGTCGTTTTCTAAGTAAGCACTATATAATACATCGATTTGCTTGTTCAATGCGTTATTTAACTCTTCCCCATAGATATCTTGTAAACTAGCTGAAGCAAAGGAGTGGTAATCCTGAAATTCTTCTGCAATAAATGGCATTTGTTGAGAGGAACATTCCCGACCACGTGTAGGTACATCATAATCCTTATAATTGGTACTCAATACTACATCATATGAACCATTATTATCAAAATCGGTACAATATACTTGAAACTTCTTCTTATCATTCGCTTTAAACTTAGCATTCAAGCCCAAATTACCTGCAAACAGATCCATATCTCCATCTCCATCTATATCAGCAGAGGCTAATCCAAACCAAAGTCCTCTAGAATTCTTTAATGATGCGTTATTTTGCTGAGTAAAAGTACCTCCATTATTCTCCATTATAATAATTGGCGACCATTCTCCAAGCGTAACTAAATCCTCATCGCCATCTCCGTCCACATCGGTAAAGGTAGCGGAAGATACTAAGTTATCTAGAGCCATACTTTGTTTAGAAAAAGTACCCCCTTGATTGATTAGCATGAAGGACTCAGGTGCGTATGGATATTTTTCTGGAATAAGCCTTCCCCCTACAAACAGATCTAAATCTCCATCAGCATCTACATCTGATACAGCTACTGCTTGACCCGAAATATTTGTTCCTTTAGGTAGAGCTGATTTAGAGAATACGCCTTGTCCATTATTAATGTAAAGGCGGTCTTCATATAATTGGTGGAATTCTGGGAAATGCGCTCCTCCACTTACTACATATAAGTCAAGATCGCCGTCTTGGTCAGCATCAAAAAAAGTAGCACCTGTATCTTCGAAATTCTTGTCTTTAGACCAATTCTGACTGCTCTCAGAAAATGTACCATCAGCATTTTGTACATACAGCATGGCAGATTGACCGTATGCGCCTCCCACATAAATATCTTCTAATCCATCTCCATTGACATCCCCTTTTGCTGTTGCCGGTCCTACTGTAGATTGAGAATGAGGCAAGAGGATTTGTTGCTTATAATCGTCATAATTATCTTCATTATGCACAAAATCTAGTCCAGCATTAGTCCGTTTAAGTAATGGCTTTTTACTCGGTTTAGTTAAAGGTTCAGTAGAGCCTTTACCATATTCGAAAACATAACTCTGATTGACTTGAAGATTTGGATGGGTGGTTATCGTATTATCTGGCCAAGTAATTTGAACCGAGGCTGTAGCATCACTACCCAAGCCAAAAATAACCGGTAAATCAATGGCAGAAATATAACCCTTAGCTCTATGTATTTCAGTTAACTGCGTACCAAGCCCTGAAAGGACCTCTACTTTAGCACCAATAGCATTTATATTACCTGCTTTTCCTTTAAGACTAATTTTGATGTAATTACCTAATTGTTGATCTACAGCTTTACTTTCATACAAGGTCGCTTTGGCTAGCATATTATTGGTTACGAAATCCATATCACCATCATTATCAAAGTCCGCACTTGCTATTCCATTAGAGTTAACACGACCTGTTTTCCACCATTTTTTGGTTTTATTTTCAAATTTGATACCATCCTTGTTTTTATAAATCTGATTTTCAGAGATTTCACTAGGCACAATTTCTAACAAACCATTGATATCTATTTGGCCAGTGCCATTTGTGGTGGTATTAATATCTTTTTGAAGATCTCTATAACTAAAGTTTTCCTTAATACCATTGGTTATGATCAAATCCTTATAACCATCTAAATCCATATCAAAGAAAAGCGGTCCCCAACTCCAATCAGACTTGGCTAAACCGGCATATTGTCCAACCTCACTAAAAGTACCGTTGGAATTATTCATGTTCAGGGTATTGAACATATATTGATTATGGTATCCATTGGCCTGAAGATTTCTAAACCTAGCAACATCCATAGAAGCCATATACAGTTTGGAACGGTAATGATCATCAGGTGCCATATCTACTACGAACAAATCCAATTCACCATCATTATTGACATCAGACAACTCATTGCCCATACTATTATAAGAAATGTGTCCTAATCGGCGATGTACATCGTTGGTAAAGGTTTTATCCCCATTATTGATATATAATGCATCTGGTTCTTCAAAATCAGAACTGACAAACAAATCGGGATAACCATCCTTATTTACATCTCCAACAGCAATTCCATGTCGATAACCAAAGTTATACAGTTTTGCATCTAAGGTTTTATCAACAAACTTACCGTCTATGTTTTCAAAGAAGATATCAGTTCTTATTTTTCCAGAAAGAATATCTTGCATATGCTCTCTAGATTGTTTGGTCTTAAAATTCGGATCTGGATGATTCAATAAATACATATCTAGATCGCCACCTTTCTGCTAATCACACACAGCAGATTGACTCGAGTAAGTAGCAGCACTTCGGCCACGCTGCGATGCTGCTTCGGTAAAGGTATTATCCTTATTATTAATAAATAAGCGATTGGTTCTTTTATAAACATCTTTTGATGGTCCTGACCTACAAACATAAATATCTAACCAACCATCTTGGTTAATATCTACCATATTGATACCAGTAGTCCATCCAATTAGAGTAGATATACCAGAAGAAACAGAAATGTCTTCAAATTTTAAATTTCCTTTATTCAGATAGAGCTTATCTCCTACTGAGTTACCTCCGAAATAGATATCTGTAAGTCCGTCATTATTTATATCACCAACAGCAACTCCTGAACCATTATAAATAAATTCATAGTTCAAATAATTTTCCTCATTTGACTCCACGACATTATTTTCAAAATCCAGATTAGTATCTGAAGTCAACAATAGATTATATAGATAATCTTGGCTAGAATCTTTTTTTGAAGCATAGCTAGATGTATCTGAATCCGAAGAACAGGATACGAATGAAAATATTAATACGAATGGGATAATATACTTACTCATAGGTCTATTTTTAGCCAATCACAAATTTGACCAAAAAATAAGTAAAAAGCATATAAAAAGAAACAATACTATTATCTAAAATACAGAAGAGTCGGCTATAAACGAACAAAGGCCCATTCAAACAAATGAATGGACCTAAGTTATGTGGAGTTGGCAGCGACCTACTCTCCCACCATACGGCAGTACCATCGGCGCTATGGAGCTTAACTTCTCTGTTCGGAATGGGAAGAGGTGGAGCCTCCATGCTATAACCACCAACAAATCTTTTGGTCTTGCGACCAGTTTCTTTATTGACTACTGTCAAGAGAGTGAAGAGTCCCGGAGGACTTTTCCTATTTATTCTGAGTAAAATAGACATTTCAATCTTTCTTTCTAAAAAGAAAAAAAGGAAGCTATCGGGTAATTAGTACTACTCGGCTCCATACATCACTGCACTTCCACCTGTAGCCTATCAACGTAGTCATCTTCTACGACCCTCAATGGAATACTCATCTTGAAGTTGGCTTCGCGCTTAGATGCTTTCAGCGCTTATCCATTCCGTACATAGCTACCCTGCACTGCAACTGGCGTCACAACAGGTACACTAGCGGTACGTCCAACACGGTCCTCTCGTACTAGTGTCAGATCTTCTCAATATTCCTACGCCCACAACAGATAGAGACCGAACTGTCTTGCGACGTTCTGAACCCAGCTCGCGTGCCACTTTAATGGGCGAACAGCCCAACCCTTGGGACCTTCTCCAGCCCCAGG
>CAJXMP010000078.1 GCA_913056515.1 uncultured Lewinella sp. | reverse complement strand
AAACAGCAAAAGTTTATGTTTCTACTGACGGTGGGGCTTCTTTAATCGAGGTTGCTGATCTAGCAGGTACAAACGGTAACTGGGGAATGGGTCAAGTAAACTTAGCAGAGTATGCTGGTCTTGAAATTCATATAGCTTTCGGTTACGATGATGGGACTGGTTGGAATTATGGATTCTGTGTTGATGATGTTGACGTAGATGAAGCAATCATTCCTGATTTTGGAGCTGCTGCACTTGATGGTATTACTACTTGTTTTGAAAGCACTTATGTGGGTAACGAAGTAGGTGGTCTTATCTTAGTAAGCAACCCAGGATTGAATAACATTAACGAATTAGAATTAGCTGTTACTGTAGATGGAACTACAGCTAACGAAACAGTAACTGGTCTAGATATTGCTGCATTAGGTGGTACAGGAACAGTTCAATTAACTTCTCCTATCCTTGTTGGAGCTGGAGCAACTAACGTTTCTGTTGAGATCTTAAGCATTAACGGTGAGACGGACCCAGATGCTTCTGATAACACTGTTGAATTTTCAGTTTCTGGAAACGAATTTGCTACAGACAGAGGAGTATTTGTAGAAGAAGCTACAGGTACTTGGTGTGGATGGTGTCCAAGAGGTGCTGTTTACATGGATATCCTTAAAGAATGTTATGGTGATCACTTCGTAGGTATTGCAGTACACAACGGAGATCCAATGGCTGTTTCTGCTTATGATAATGCTATTGGTAATTACATTGGTGGTTATCCTTCATCTGTATTTGAGAGAGATCAGACACCTGATCCATCTCAGTTAATCGCTCCTGTGGAAGCAAGAGCGGCAGTTGCTACTCCAGTAAAACTAAGAGCTGGTGCAACATATGACGCTGGTACAGGTTCATTCCAAGTTTCTGTTGAAGCGCATGCTAACAGTGCAATGGATGGTAACTACAGATTCCTTGTAGTAGTGTCTGAAGATGGTGTAACTGGAACAGCATCAGGATATAATCAAGCAAACTATTACTCTGGTTCAGGTTCTGCTTGGCCATTAGATTGGTATTCTGCACAAGGGTCTACAGTACCAGCAGCAGACATGGTTTACAATGAAGTAGGTCGTGCACTAATCGGAGGTTTTGATGGTGAAGCTACAACAATCTCTGGACTTGGAACAGGACAGATTTTTACACACCACTTCGCTGAAGTAACTATGCCAACGGCTATCCAAAACTATGATAATGTTGTTATCAATATGGTTTTATTTGATGGTTCTGGTAGTGTGGTAAACGCTTGGAAGCAAACATTCAATGAAACATTAGAGTATGTACTTTCTGATGAGAATGTAATCCTTAATGTAGGTGATGTACGTGTTTCTCCAAATCCAACAGCTGATGATGCAACATTATTCCTTGCATTGGAAGAAACGGCTGATATCGCAGTGGATGTTGTAGATGTAAATGGAAAAGTAGTTTCAACAACTATCTTACGTAATCAAACTGGTGCTGTTAATGTGCCAATCTTGACTACAGACTTAAGTAATGGCTTGTACTTTGTAAGTGCAAAAGTAGGTAATACTATCGTTACTAAGCGTTTAGTTGTTGCTAAATAATACAGTAAAATACATGATAAAAAAGCCTCAACTTTTGTTGGGGCTTTTTTATTTTTAATACAAAAAATGGAAGTTGTAAAAGCCTTTTTGGAGCAGTTTGATATTCAACACGAGTGGTATAATCATGAACCTGTTTTTACGGTAGAAGAGGCTAAAAAGACCCGAGCAAATATCAAAGGATTACATTGCAAAAATCTATTCCTGCGCAACCAAAAAGGAAATAAACATTTCCTGGTAATATTCCCAGCAGACCTTCCTGTTGATATGAAAGCGCTTGCTCCTAAGATTGGTATCAATAGAATCAGCTTTGCATCCGCCCAACGCTTAGACAAATATCTTAAAGTCAAACCTGGGGCAGTATCTATTTTTGGCTTACTGCATGATCAAGAACAAGCAGTAGAACTGTATTTGCATCAAGACATACTACAGGCTGATACGGTGACCTTTCATCCGAATGATAATGCTGCAACTGTTGCCTTGTCCCAAGAAGCTTTTAGAAAAGTTCTTGAATACCAAGGAAGAAGTTACCAGGTTGTGGAATAATTTAGTTGGTATTAGGGTTAAATAATAAAGCAGGATTATGAAATTATTATGGAGCATGTATGTTTTTATCTTTTTGATTTTAAAGATGGCTGGTTGTGCTGCAACAAATGGTGAGCCCTGTCCACCAGGAGTTCAAGACCCCGATTGTATTTGTACTATGCAGTATGATCCCGTTTGTGGTTGTGATGGAAAAACCTATAGTAATGCCTGCCAAGCTGAATGTTCTGATATTGAAATAGTACATACGGGGCCCTGTCCTTAAGCTGATATCTAATGATTTAGTAAAAATTGAGCTTAAATAAGGGACTTTGGGCATGAAGCCTTATATTTGCAAAAGACGAATGAATTCATTCCCACGATCTGAAATATTAGTAAGTATTATGAGTAAGAAGATACAATTACAGACAGGTTTTTTAATTATGCTAATCTTATTGATCAGCATGACTCGTCTAATTCCCCATATGTCTAATTTTTCTCCGCTAGCAGCCATTGGATTATTTGGTGCAGCACACTTTGAGAAAAAATGGATGGCTGTATTAGTACCATTAGCTGCGACTTTTCTAAGTGATTTAGTTATTAATAACATTTTATTTGCAGCTTATTTTGATGGTTTCGTATGGTTCTATGAAGGAGCTGGATTTGTATATGGATCATATGCACTTATTGTTCTTTTCGGGACATCACTGTTTTCCAATAAAGTCAGCTTACCTAAAGTACTTGTTGGTGCCTTAGGTGCAACTGCTATTTTCTTTCTAGTATCTAATTTCGGATCCTTCTTGGCCAATCCGATGTATTCAAAAGATTTTACTGGTCTTATAGCTTGCTACACGGCAGCTATACCTTTTGCTAAGGGTACTTTGTATGGATCATTATTATTCAGTTCAGTACTATTTGGAGGATATTATTTACTTCAAGAAAATGTGCCATTCTTTAAGCTCAAACACTTGAGTTACTAAGATTAAAAGGAGTGTAAGTTATTGCACTCCTTTTTTTATTTTTGATTATGCGTTTTTCATTATTGCTTTGTTTATCATTTGTTATGCCTTTGGGTGTTCACGCTCAGTATCCTGGTCCTGCTGGATCTCCAGGAAGTACCGCTATTGCGGGAGATAGTAGCATTTTTGTAGGATGGGCAAGTAGTATTGAAACAGAACTGGCTTCTATTGATATTACAGACCCTAATGCACCGCAAGCTAATACTGGAAATAGTACAGCAGCATTGGGTCCAGCAGATAGTCAAGTCATTAGTTTAGGTGATGGTGGAACAGCTACTTTATTTTTCGATCAGCCAATCATAGATGGACCCGGAGCAGATTTTGCAGTATTTGAAAATTCCTTCTTAGACGGTTTTCTAGAATTAGCTTTTGTGGAAGTAAGCAGTGATGGCGAACATTTCTTTCGTTTTCCAGCAGTTTCTCTGCATCAAGATACCCTTCAATTTGGTCCTTTCGATAATCTGATGCAAGCACAAAAATTACACAATTTGGCAGGGAAATATGTAGCGAATTTTGGAACACCATTTGATTTAGCTGAGTTGGAAGATGACCCACTATTAGATAAATCTAATATTCAATATGTAAAACTAATTGATGTCATAGGAAGTGTCGATCCTGACATTGGTCAAACAGATTTTTCTGGAACACTGATCAATGATCCATTTCCTACACCATTTCCTTCTTGTGGATTTGATTTAGATGCGGTGGGGGTGATCCACCAAGCTGTGGGTTATTCAAAGATCAATAGAGGTCAGCATGTGGAGCTTTTCCCAAATCCGGCTAATGATATCATTTATCTACGCACTGACCATATTATCCAAATAGAGGAAACAGGGCGTTTAGAAATTCGATCCTTAGAAGGAAAGGTAATGCTTATTAATCCTACTTATTTGATAGGCCATTCTATCCAAGTAGGTGCATTAAACAACGGAACGTATATTTTGTATTTTAAAAATCAGGACATCGTCTTGGTTAAATCATTTATCATTCAATAAGGACTAATGACTACAGATTTTTCAACTATTTATGATTTCAGCCTTCGTACATTGAACGGCACAGAGGAGATATCTTTATCCACCTTTAAGGATAAGAAATTGCTATTAGTAAATTTAGCTTCTGAATGTGGTCTGACACCACAATACCAACAACTACAAGAATTACACGAGCTCCATGGAGATAAAGTAGCTGTTTTGGGATTTCCATGCAATGACTTTGGTGGTCAAGAACCTGGGACTGAGGCGGAGATTCAAAACTTTTGCACCAGCAATTATGGGGTTACTTTTCCAGTCTTTGAAAAAATTAAAGTTACTGGGCCTGATGCCCATCCTTTGTACAAATTTCTCGCTCAGCAAGTCGGTGAATTCGTGGAGTGGAATTTTGGGAAGTATGTGGTTGACCCGGAGACTCAAACCATCAATTATTTCTTAGCTAGAACCAGTCCTTTTGATGAAGGATTATTGGCCCGACTAGGCATCGAATAAATATTTAATAAAAAATTATATGTTGTCTTGGAGTACTAGATGCAATTCTATAACTTCATGTTTCTTAATTCTAATGTTTAGACAACGAAGAATAATTTGCTAGATCAAAAGCCTAACTGCTCAGTTGGGCTTTTTTTATGAACAAATATCGACAAATAGACCAGGCGTTAATTGCGCGGCTAATTGTTGTGGAACAAGTTGTATTAAAGCTCCCCGTTGACCTGCATTAACGGTAATACTTGATTTATGCTCCGCCGATAAATCTATCCAAGTTGGAAAGGCTTTTTTCATCCCAATAGGTGAGCAACCTCCGCGCACATAGCCTGTGGTTTGTTGGAGATCCTTTAATGGAAGCATAGTCATCTTCTTATTCCCAGAAAGCTTAGCCAATTTTTTATAAGATAATTGTTGATCAATAGGAATAACTGCGACACAAATCCCCGTTTTGTCTCCTTTAGCTACTAAAGTTTTATAGAGTGAGGACAAATCGAAGTCTGGATCGGAGAAGACCCGATCCTGAATGGCTGCTTGCTGATCATACGGAAAGGTTATAAGGGTGTAATCCACTTTGGCTTGGTCAAGCAAGCGCATCGCATTCGTTTTTTTCATCACTGGAATTCTGCAACTTTTGTAACCTAAAAAGTAAGTGTACTAGAGTATCTTTACCTTATAAATATACAATAACTCAAATTCAAAGTTAAGTTGATGAAAAAGAGCAGCAAATTATATCCAATTGTAAAGTTCAAATGTCCACAATGTCATAAAGGAGATTTGTATCCTACCTCAACCTTTTCTTTTCAAAAACCCTTTGAAATGCATGAGCATTGTCCCAACTGTGGCGCCAATTTCTTCCCAGAACCGGGGTTTTATTATGGAGCCATGTTTATTTCTTACATCTTGTCTGGATTTTTCTGTATTTTTTATCTAGTGATAGCGATTCTAGCATTAAAATGGAATCCAGCAGTAGGTATTGGCTCTCTGTTGGTCGTAATGGGAATCTTTTTTGTTTGGCTATTCCGTTTTGCTCGAGCTATTTGGTTATCCATTAATCTAAAATATGATCCTAGCAAAGGACTTAAATCTTAGCGATATTGAATACAGATGCCACCACATTTTGGGAGTCAAGGATATGTAACTTGCTGGTGAAAGACAGGTGGAAGGGACTACTACTACAAGCATTTCAGCGATCTTATCAAGATGTTTCAATGGCACAGATTATGTGCCAAGAAGGAACACCAGTATTGCTATTGCCTACCCAAAACCTCCGGTCAAATCTAGCTGATGAACAACTGGTATCACTAGCAGAAAACCTTAAAGGAGAGGAGGATCTAGAGCACAGTGAGGAAGTTTTTATAGATTCTAAAGACTTAGCTACAGTTCATCAATTTCTAATAGCCTACTTTGGAAAATTGGATTTATTCGACGTAGAGATTCCTGATCAGTGGAGAACTTTATTAATGGAAAAGCATGAGCATCAATGGATGGATTGGAGATCAAGCCTCCGACTGTTTATGCAAAAGCAAGGGAATCCTACTAGAGTGCTATCCAACCGGAAGTATTCTAAAAGATTTAATACTCCACCAGGTACTAAATGGAAATCAAGGTCTCGCTTAGCCTTGGTTCTAGATATTTCTGCAAGTATGGAAGATGAACTCATCCAATTGTTTTTGGGCGAAATGGACCAGTTAGCTGCCCAAGGTTGGTTATTCACGCTTTTTCAAGTGGATGATCGTATTCGACAGATAGAACCCTACCGCTTAGGGATGTCTATTTCAATAGGCAAAGGCGGGAATACCCATTTTGATCAAGCAATTGATTATATTCATGAATCAGGTGATTATGATGGCATTATTTTTTGTACAGATGCTATGTTACAATCATCTCCAAAGACCATTGAGTTACCTCAACTTTGGGTAGTGGATAAACCTAAAGTTTTGCCTGTGCAATTACCAGCTGAACCGGTGTATCTCAGGCCTTGATTATTAAAGTGTTTTTATGACGTTACATCCTAGTGCAGTAAGTGAATTTTTGGATAAACACTTGAAAAGTGTTTTTGCTCAGCCTACTTTTTCAGAGAGTATGTACAAACCTATTTGTCTTTGGGGAGAAGCAGGAATTGGGAAAACGCAGCTAATAAAAGCACTCGCTAAGAAAAATGGTTACGCTTTTCAGTTACTTTCTCTAGCTCAAATTGAAGAAACTGGTGATGTACTCGGATTACCATTCCTTGATGATACAGTAGAAGGGAAAAGAACACTTTATGCCAAACCTGCTTGGGTCCCTGATGCCACAGGCCCCGGAATATTACTCATTGATGATTTTAATAGAGCAGATCCTAGAATTCTGCATGCTTTGATGGAATTGTTTCAATTTTATCAAACCAGTTCATGGGCTTTACCTGAAAAATGGTTTATCTTATTGACTGCAAATCCAAGTGGGAAAGACTACTTTGTGCAAAAAGTTGACCAAGCCATTTTGGATAGGATGTTACATATAGAAGTTGATTTTGACTTAGAATCTTGGCTTCATTGGGCTGAATCGGAGGAAATGGATGATCAACTATTATTGTATCCGATCCTTTTCCCTGAACAATTTAATGCAGCCGGCTTAAGTCCTAGAACATGGACGGCACTTTTTATACAACTATCCCAACAAGCCAACCAAAGTAAAGACTATCAAACTGTACTAGTTCATGCCGTTCTACCAGATAATGAGGCAGCATTTTTCCTTAGTTACTTGCACCAAAAGAATCAACCTTTGATTGGCCTAGATCAATTGGCTCATCTAGATCAAATTCATATGGATGCCTATTTAGAGCACATCCAAGAGCAACATCAGCAACCGTTGTTATTAAATGCAATTGGTAGAGCTTTAATTAGGGCGATCGCTAGCAAAAAGATTGCCTGGGAAGCAGGACAAGTACCCACTACTTTTTGGCTCAGCAAACACCTACCCAATGATGTTCGACTGGAACAATTAGCTTATATGAGACAACTATGGGCAAAGCATACTAACTTGCGCTTAGAATGGCCTCAAGTAGAGCAAAAATTATTGGAAAACTGGAACTAAGCTAATAATACCTTACCTTTTTAAGGTAAATACTGTGGAATCTTATGACTATAGAAAAAATCACAGAACAAAGTGGTGAACACCAAGATTTAGAATCTAAATCAAGCCTGGAGTTAATAGAGATTATTAACGGAGAGGATCATAAAGTAGCTCAGGCGGTTCAACAGGTGCTTCCTCAAATAAGCCAATTTGTCGATTTAGTCGTTGAGAAATTAGAAACGGGGGGTAGGCTTTTTTACTTTGGCTCAGGAACGAGCGGTCGCCTCGGTATTTTAGATGCTTCGGAATGCCCTCCAACCTATGGTGTTTCTCCTGATTTAGTCATCGGGTTAATTGCGGGAGGCGATACAGCTATTCGAGTAGCCGTAGAACAAGCGGAGGACGATTTAAATCAAGCTTGGTTGGATTTGAAAGCATATCACATAAGCGATAAAGATATTGTACTTGGAATTTCTGCTTCTGGTACAACACCATACGTCATTGGAGGCTTGAAGGCTTGTAAGGAACATGGAATTACTTGTGGTGCATTAAGTTGTAATCCTGATTCAATGATTGGTCAAATTGCGGATCATAAAATGGAAGTTGTAGTAGGACCAGAGGTTGTGCGGGGTAGCACCAGGATGAAAGCTGGAACAGCCCAAAAAATGGTCTTGAACTTGATTAGTACGGCCTCCATGATTGCCTTAGGACATATACATAACAACCAGATGGTGGACATGAAATTATCTAATAATAAGTTAGTTGAACGAGCAGTAAAAATGGTGATAGAGTTGGGTGGTATAGAGGAAGCTGAAGCTAGATCCATGTTACATAAATTGGGTTCAGTTCGAGCAGTATTGAATCAACTTAAGCAATAAATATTTCTACGATTGGAGATTATAGAAACACATATAGTACCTGATGATATCGAGCGAGTCCGATTATCGGATTACGGGAAAGGTATCTTTAAATTATTACCCTCTAGAAAGGGGTTCAAAAAGGCTATTCTGCGGAATGATATCTTAGTGAATGGAACTGTGGAGACTACGGCTTATTGGGTTCAACCAGGGGATGAGATTGCACTAAAAAACACCTCTAGTCGGTCAATCAAAGTTTTACAAAAGGTGGTTCCTGTAGTGTTTGAAGATGAGCACTTAGCTATAATCAACAAACCGGGCGGATTACAGGTCAGTGGTAATGCTTTTCAAACACTGGTCAATGCACTTCCTTTTAACTTGAAAGAATCCAAGGAAGCGGATAAATTACCCATTTATTATCCTGTACATCGAATCGATGCACCGACTTGCGGCCTGGTATTAATCGCAAAAACCAAAAGGGCGCAGTTGAAAATGAGTCAGATGTTTGCAGATAAACAAATAACTAAAACCTACAAACTAGTAGTAGTTGGCTCATTTCCTAATGATATCCATGCTATAAATGACCCTATTGAGGGTAAAACTGCTGAAACTATTGTGGAAAGTGTAAAAGTATTATCCTCCAAGCGTTTTGGTCATCTATCTGTGCTAGAGGTCAAGCCATTGACAGGTCGCACCCATCAAATTAGAAAACATTTAAGTAAGCTTGGATATCCTATTCTGGGAGATAAATTATACGGCAAACCTGGCAAGATCCTTTTTGCTAAAGGTCTATTCCTTTGTGCAAGTGGTTTGAAATTCATCCATCCAGTATTTGAAGTAGCAGTAGATATTGCTATTAATCCACCTAATAAGTTTGATTACTATGTAAATAGAGAAGCTAAACGGGCTTCTTTAGCATAGCAAGCTTCAGTTTGAATTAATGGAAAAAGGCTACCTTTGTTTTTTAGATTATGGATTCAATAAGCGTCAATAAATTTATTAGTAGTACGGGCTTTTGTTCTCGTCGAGCAGCAGATAAACTGCTAGATGAAGGGCGGGTTAAGATCAACGGCGTGTTGGCCAAAAAAGGGAATAGGGTAGAGGCTGGTGACCGTGTAACTGTTGATGGTAATCCAATTGAATCCCAAACTGAACTGGTTTATTTGCTACTCAATAAACCGATGGGCATTACTTGTACAACTGACCTAAAGGATAAAGACAATATTATTGATTTCATCAATTATCCAACAAGAATTTTTCCCGTAGGACGTCTAGATAAACCTTCCCAAGGTCTAATTATTATGACCAATGATGGTGACATAGTCAATAAAATTTTACGTGCGGGAAATGCTCATGAAAAAGAATACATAGTAACGGTAACCAAACCCATTACAAACCAATTTATAAAAGGTATGTCTAATGGAGTGCCTATTTTGGGTACTATAACCAAGAAATGTACTGTCAAAAAAATAAATGCCCATAACTTTTCAATCATCCTAACGGAGGGAATGAATCGCCAAATTAGAAGGATGTGCGAATACTTTGATTATAAGGTTAGTCGATTGAAAAGGACTCGAATTATGCACCTAAGACTGCAAGGAATCGCAAATGGAAAGTGGCGTCATTTGACGGAGGCGGAATTAAAGCAATTAAAACAGGCGGTACAGTATTCTAGTAAAACAGAAGAAGCCTCTAAAAAATAGCTTTCATCACTGTTCCTCTAATATTTCCTAAGTATTCGTCTAAAAAAGAAGTTAATTCATGCCTGAATGATAAGTTTTAGATCAATAAACACCTCTACTTTTTATGAAAAAAATTTTAAGCATCTTTTGCTTGTGTTGCTTTGTTCTTACTATTGATGGTTGGGCACAGACTGCAGAAACTGATGGTTTTGATGGAAGATTTGGACTTGGCGTTAATGGTAAACAAATACTCTATGGTTATCCCAACGCTCAACCTACCTCCTATTTTTTAGTCAGAGTCAAAAACCCGAAAGGGGGCTACAGGTACGCGACCAATATGCAACGCTCTAGGGAAAGGGTTTTTCTCCTTAAATCAAAGGCTGAACAGGTCATTCAAGCAGGTGTTTTAATACAAGAAAATCATTTTCAATTCTCTACCATACAAATCAGAGAACAAATCATTCCAATCAATTCTCTCGGACAAGCTGCCTTGCAGGGGGAACAAGTTCGATCCTTTAAGGTAGAATATATGGTCCAAAATAATAGTCCGATGGATTTTGAGTTGGGCTTCGCGCAATTCCTAGATTTCAAATTGGATGATAATGATGCCTGCAGAATGACCTACAATCAAAAACAAGTATCTAATGCCAGCTCTTTTGCACCTAATGGAGCGAATTATAATATTACCTTATTTCAAGACGAAACTAATTCAGCGGCATTAACAGCTATATTAAGTGGTGTTGCGACTCCATCACGCGGAACTAATCCAGATAGTATTATTTGTGGAGATTACAGAGACTTAAATGATCAACTCTGGGATTGGGAACTTAAACAGAAAGATTATCGGGATGCAGCAGTTGTGCTACAATGGAATGATGCTTGGATAAAGTCCAAAGATTCAAAAATCTTCAGTTTCGTTATCGGGGTAGCAGATCATTATTCGGGACAACTCGCCCAAGATTTAGATCAGCAGACTGCAAACGTGGTTAATGAGTCTGTATATTTTGACTTAGGGAGTAGTAAGCTTACGGCCACCCAGATA
>CAJXMP010000077.1 GCA_913056515.1 uncultured Lewinella sp. | reverse complement strand
TGTAGTTACTAAAGACAAAATCTCCAAGCCCATCTAAACCTGAGAAGTAGGCTTTCCCTTGATTGACTTCTGTAAATTGCTCTACAAATTGTACCAAATAAGGATCCTTTGCAATCATAAACGTAGTAATGGGAATATCTAATTTTCTACATCTTCCAGCCAGATTCAGTGTTCGGCCTATGATCTGTTTATCCAATCCCCAGCTATTCTTGTAGTATTTTTTCCCTTTCTTGATGCAAGTCGGTTTTCCGTCAGTAATCATGAAGATTTGTTTGTTGGAATTCCGCCGTTTTTTGAGCATTTCTAATGCCATTTCCAGTCCTGCAACGGTATTCGTATGAAAAGGACCTACTTGTAGATAAGGTAAATCTTTGATTTTTACCCGTTGAGCATCATTTCCAAAAGTTAGTACATCTATGGTGTCTTTAGGATATTGAGTAGTGATATACTGGGCTAATGCCATAGCCACTTTTTTGGCTGGAGTAATTCGATCTTCTCCATATAGAATCATGGAGTGTGAAATATCAATCATCAAGACTGTACTCATACTACTTTGGTACAGCGACTCTTGCACTTCTAAATCTTCCTGATTTAATTTGAAATCATCTATGCCATGATTGATATAAGCATTATGGATAGACTCGGAGAAAGCTATCCGATCTAAGTTGTCTCCAAACTCAAATGGTTTTAAGTCCGTAGACTGTTCGTCTCCTGTACCTGCAAAATTAGAGCTGTGTTTTCCGTGTTTGGATTTTTTGATCTTCCCAAACAAATCTTTCATGGCAAACTTGTGTAGGGAAAGATCCATTTTTGGCGTAGGGGATAGTGGAATATCTCCGTTCGGACCTCCTTGGTTCTGTCTGAGAAAACCCTTTTCTATTAAATCTTCAATGAAATCTGAAATCCCATAATCAGCTGTGGTTAACTGGTAGTGTTTATCTAACTCCGTTAACCAAGAGATCGCCTCATCCACATCTCCAGAAGTGTGGATTAATAAATCCTGAAACAGGCGAAGCAATTCATCAAAGAGTGCTTCGCCTGTTTTAGGCATTTTAGCTGTAAAATTCCATGCTTTCATACTTCAATATACTACTGCGTATATAACACATCAAAGTATAGTGGGTTTAGTTTTTGACTATTTTCTTAGCGCTTATTTTAGATTCATTTATCAGCTGTAAGAAATAAATCCCACTACTAAGGTTGCTTAGATCTATGCTTGATCCGTTTACTTTTCCTTGAATAATTGTGCTTCCGTTGGAATCAATCAACTGATAGTTAGTGCGTTCAAGTAAACCATCCATGTAAATAAAATCAGCTGTAGGATTAGGATAAATCTTGATCTGATCTTGCCAATCTTTATTTTGAGTGGAAACCACCCCACTTATTGTGAGCTGGGCCAATGCTGCTCCATCTCCAGAACTCATACCATTATCATTGGTACCAATACCTGCAGAATAAAAGTTGATATTACCTACATCATCCATTGGTGCAGTCCATTCTACTTCGAAGGTGCCTGTGCTGCTTGGCCCATCTTGCTCTGCATATTGTCTACCATTACCTAAGGTAACTAGCTTCGCATTTGAACTTGGATTTGAAAATCCATTTACAGCAGATTCATCGTCTAACTCTCCAACTAACTGGAAGCCATACTCAGCTGGATTACTGTTGGAGCTTAATGTTACGGAAACCGTGTATGTTTCTCCAGGGGTATAGGCATTGACAACATCTCCATTCAAGTCCTTGACCTGAATAGTGTTTTGTAAATCTATTCCTGTTCCATGGCAATTGATGCAAGTCCTGCCTCCGGGTGCATTATCTCCTGGAGCACCCGTATTGCCCTCACTGGCTTGGGTCGCTCTACCATTTGAGTTAGATAGCAAGGCTATACTAAGCATCATAATGAGTCCTAAATGAATAGGTTTCAGTGATTTGGTGTATAATCTCTTCATTTTGCTTTTATTTCTGAACTAACAATAAAGCAAGGGGTGTGTCAAGAGAAAAGGGTGAAAAAATAAAGCCATTGACTAAAAATAGTCAATGGCTTCAATTTTTTTGCTCAAAAGTGGGATTAAATGTCCATGCCTTTGAATACTTCTATAACAGAGCTTACATGGTTTGCTGAATTGTTCAGCAATTCCATTTCGGCTTCATTTAATTTAAGTTCAATCATTTCATTGATACCATTCTTACCCAGTTTTACTGGTACGCCTAAGAAAATATCATTCAGACCATATTCGCCTTCCAATAGGGCACAACAAGGGAAAATTCTGTTTTCATCCTTAACGATGGCCTCTACCATCTGAGCTGCTGCTGCACCAGGAGCATACCACGCAGATGTTCCCATCAATTGAACCAATTCACCACCACCTTTTTTAGTTCGCTCCACAATCGCGTCTAAAGTAGCATCATCAATTAATTCAGTAACAGGGATACCCGCTACAGTTGTATATCTTGGAAGTGGTACCATAGTGTCCCCATGTCCACCCATCAATACTGCTTGAATTTCCTTTGGTGACACATCTAATGCAGTTGCAAGAAACGCACGATATCTAGCAGTATCTAAGATGCCAGCCATACCAAACACTCTACTCTTATCTAATCCTGAAGCTTCAAAAGCTGCAAGTGTCATAACATCTAACGGATTAGATACTACAATGATAATAGGGTTTGCTGAGTGCTTAACGATGTTCTCCGTAACCGTTTTAACGATTTTAGCATTGGTAGAAATTAAATCATCGCGACTCATACCAGGACGACGAGGAATACCTGCTGTAATGACTACAATATCAGAACCAGCTGTGTCAGCATAATCATCAGTACCAGTTACTGTTGTGCTGTAATAGTCAATGGGTGCTTGTTGCCAAGTATCTAGGGCTTTACCCTTGGCCATATCTCCTTTGATGTCCAGAAGTACAACTTCCTTTACAATATCCTTGTGTGCCAAAACGTTTGCACAAGTAGCACCTACGTTCCCTGCACCTACAACGGTTACTTTTGCCATATTTTATGATAAGTTTATTTGAAGTATTAATTCTTTGGCGAATTTAACGAATTAGCTGATGAAATAAAAGCCGACTTTAGGTATGCTTTTAAAGGCTTCCAAATATTATTTGGGCCTGCGTAATTTTTTACATTGTTTAGCTTTTGTACCACTTTAAATTTGGCTTTACTTTCTTTAAACTCTATTTTTGACCAACATTTCTTAAAATGGATTGGTTCGTGAGTTTTGACCATTTTAAGTGAATTAAAATATTACCATACGATTTATGAAAAAAATAGGATTAATAGCTATCTGTTTAGCTTTTGCGACTCAATCTTTTGCACAAACAAGAGGGGAGTGTGGATTTATTGCTGACGAAGCATTCATGGCACGTACATTGGCCAATAAAAAAGAGTACCACAAACATATCAATAACAGAGATTCTGAAGTGCGATATGTTCCTTTAAACTTTATCATTACTGGTAAGACGGATGGTAGTGTTATGGCTACTAAAGAGGAGAATGTTTTGGATATGCTTTGTCGACTGAATGAATCTTATGCGGAAGCTAACATTCAATTTTATATCTACGATGGCTTCGAGTACGTTTATAATGACAATACCTATGAGGATCCAGGTGTAGGAGGTGCAGTAGACTTTTTTATTAATCCAAAAAGAGCTTGGCCTGATGCAGTTGATATATTAATTGGAAAAAATGCAGCAACACCAGGAGGAAGCGGTCTAGGTATTACACTAGGGCATTATAATCCGTCTAAGGACTGGGTTGTTATTAAGAGTTCAGAAATAAGCTACTCTAGTGAGACTTTTCCGCATGAGTTAGGCCACTATCTTAGCTTAAACCACCCACACAATGGGTGGGATGCTGATCCATGGGATGCAGATGAGCACGGTAATCCAGTAAGTATATCTTCTTCTCCATCTAATAATGCAGTACCAATTGAATTGGTTGATGGGTCTAATTGCGAAACTGCCGGAGATTTCTTGTGTGATACGCCTGCAGATTACAACCTTGGATTTGGATGGCCTAACTGTAATTATACTGGGGGAGCTATGGATCCTAATGGAGACTTACTTGCTCCAGATGAGAACAATTACATGGGTTATTTCTTGGAGTGTGCTAATGATTATTATTTCTCTACGGAGCAATTCGCTTTAGTAAATGCAGATTTAGATTTACGTGAAAATGTATTGGCTACTGATTGGACGCCTATTGCAACTGAAATCACTGGTGAGGGATCATTTGGATTTCCTGAAAGTGGTGAGGTATTACCTTATTTCAATAATTTCGAGATGTATTGGAATCTACCAGAAGGGGCTACTCGTTCATTGGTGGAGATTTCTCAGAATTTCTTATTCTTGACTACTGAATTTAAAGCTGTTGTCAACGGGAATTCTATGTGGATTGGACAAGATCTATTATTGCCTAATAAAGCTTACTATGTTCGTATTCGTCCATTCAACGATTATGTTACTTGTACGAATTCTTTGACGTTTACTAGTAATTTCACTACTGGTGTTGGTACTAATACAGACAATAGAACTTTGGATTTGGATTGGAGTGTATATCCTAACCCTGTTTCATCAAATACAGCAGTACAAGTAGATATGAATATGTCTGCTGCCATGACTGCTCAATTAGACTTAGTATCTATGTCTGGTCAGGTGATAGAGTCTGCTCAACTTGATCTACAGATGGGAAGCAATAATTGGACTGTGGGACAAAATTTATCTACTGGTGTTTACTTTGTTCGAATCAATACGGCAGAGGGTACAGCAGTTAAGAAGTTGATTGTTCAATAAACTTTCTGATAACATAAAAAAAGGTGTAGCTCCAAGAGCTACACCTTTTTTTTATTCCATACTCTCTTCTATGGCGCGCAGTTTTTGCTCACAATGAGCCATCAGTTCTTTAGCGCGTTTCATCTTTTCCTGCAGTAATGCTAAAGGAGTATTTGGATCTTGCACCTGATCTAATATCTCTTTGAGTTCTTTCAGTGCATCCTCGTAGCTTATAGTCTTACTCATGATTTTTTGATTTTTGTGACGGTTGAATGTATTTGACCATCTTTCAGATGGATATGTATGGTGTCTCCAGTGCTAGTCTGTTGAACGGATCGTATAAATTGACCATGTTCTTTTGTCAAGAAGGCATAGCCTTTATTTAAGCTTTGCTCCGGATCCTGTAATTGCAGTTGAATATGAAGCTTTTGAAGTGCTATTCGCCTTTGAGTGATTTGGCTTTGAAAAGCACTTTCTATTTGGTGTTTTAAAGTAATTAAAGCTTGATTTCTAGTCTGAATGCTCTGAATAGCTTTGTATTTGATTTGCTCAAAAAGACTGTTTTGTGTTAGAGTTTTGACTTGGATAGCAGCATCTATTTTGCGCTGAATCTCTTGCATTACAGCAAGACACTCTGACTCAAAAATTAATGCGCGTTCCACAAGGAAGTCAGCAGCAGCTGTTGGCGTCTTGGTATGTTGATTAGCAACTAAATCTAAGACAGATTCATCGGTTTCATGCCCTATGGCAGATAGTACTGGAATAGGACACTGTGCAACTGCTTTACAAATATCAAAAGCATCAAAAGCCATCAGATCTAGCTTAGATCCACCTCCTCTAAGAATGATAATTAAATCGGGGCGAATCAACATGTTTTGAATTTGTTGCAATCGCTCTAAAACATCACCACTTACTTGTTTGCCTTGTACAGCAATAGGGTAGAAGTCTAATTGAAATTCATACTGATGCAGGTTGTTTTTCAATTGAGCTTTGAAATCTGCATAACCAGCGGCCTGCTCAGCACTTAATACCGCAATATGTTGGATGACTTTGGGTAGTGGAAGTTGTTTGTTTTGATCAATCAGTTTTTCTTCCACTAATTGGTTAATGGTATCGGTCCGTTGTTTGGCTAATTGACCTAGATTGAAAGCTGCATTTACTTGCAAAATTTGCAGGCTAAATCCGTATCGCTCATGGTAATTTGCTTGAACCTGAATTTCTATATCATTACCCGTTTGGATCAAATCAGCCAGAGGAAGTTGAGGACCAAGCTCTTTTTGGATTTCAGCGGCTGTGCTCTTCCAAATTTGTGCCCTGGTCTCCGCGATAATTTGATCAGAAAATTCGTCTTTTTGAACCAAGTTAAGATAAAAATGACCTCTCGATTGAGAGGCCTGTCCTATTTCAGCTTTTAACCAAACAGCTTGGTCAAAGTTGAGTGCAATTATTCTTTTTACGAATTGCTGTAATTCTAATAAGGAATAGCTATTCACTGACCTTATTTTATAGAATCAACATGGCATCTCCGTAACTGTAGAATCTGTATTCTTCCTTTACAGCTTGTTGATAAGCTTCCATGATTAAATCCGTACCACCAAAAGCAGCAGTCATAATGACCAAGCTAGATTTAGGTAAGTGGAAGTTAGTAATCATGGCATTTGGAATCTGGAATTCGTAAGGTGGATAAATGAATAGATTGGTCCAACCCTCTGAAGTTTTAAGCGTTTGATTTGCCGACACGGCAGATTCAATCGTTCTCATGGAAGTTGTTCCCACTCCGCAGATTCTCTTTTTATTTTTGATAGCTGTATTAACCAATTCAGATGCTTCATCTGTAATTTGGTAATATTCAGCATCCATTTTATGCTTAGATAAATCCTCTACTTCGATACCTCTAAAAGTTCCTAATCCAACATGTAGAGTTACCTCTGCTCTATGGATTCCTTTAAGTTCAAATCTTTTCAACAACTCTCTACTAAAGTGAAGCCCAGCCGTAGGTGCTGCAACTGCACCAGGATTTTTCGCATATACTGTCTGATATCTTTCTCTATCGAAATCTGCAAGATCCATTTCTGTATATGGAGGAGCTACATCTGCTTTGTTGATGATTTCATCTTCCAATGTTGGTGTACCAACAATCTTTTTCTTCGGTCTTACGATATATTTAGGAAGTGGTGTGTTACCTAATTTTGCAAGTTCTTGATGAAATTCAGCATCTGTTCCATCATACAAGAAGCGAATAGTTCTTCCTCTAGAGGTAGTATTGTCAACTACTTCTGCAATCAGTAAATCATTACCATCATCGTCACTGAAGTATAATTTGTTTCCTACGCGAATTTTTCTTGCAGGATCAACTAATACATCCCAAAGCCTGGTTTCTTTCTTCAACTCTCGAAGTAAAAACACTTCAATATTAGCTCCAGTTTTTTCTTTCTTTCCGTATAGTCTTGCTGGAAATACTTTGGTATTATTGAAGATAAACGTATCGTCTTCGTCAAAATAATTAATGACATCTTTGAATACCTTATGCTCGATTTTTCCGCTATCTCTGTGCACGACCATTAGTCTACTCTCATCTCTGTTCTCTGTTGGATATTGTGCAATAAGCTTCTTAGGTAGCTCGAAGTTGAAATGTGATAATTTTGTACGCATTTATCTATTCTCTTGTAAGTTTAAGGAATATACTATCAATAAATTGACTGTGTGATTTTCAAGTAAGGCTCAAAAGTACAAAAACCATGTATTATTTTCATCTATCTGATGAAAATTGATAATTTCCCTAACATCATGGGAAATAAGTCTTTTATACCACACTAAATTTATCCTGTAAAAATCAAAAGTAAAACAGAATTGTAGGCCTATTGGTTCATATAATTACGTTTAGCCCTATTGAAGCAGGAGTTATATAGTTGAATTATTGGCTTTCATCTAAATAATAGAGCGATGTGACCAAAAATTACTTTATTGCAAGCATCTAAATCAGCAGATATTCTATGGTTCTTTTTAAAATCATCAAAGAAAGTTTTAATCAAGCTTTTGGTCAGATAATAGGTAATAAGTTAAGGTCGGCATTATCCCTATTAGGCATTACTATTGGTGTGGTATGTATTGTGGGTGTTCAGGCCATGGTTGATTCCTTAGAAACTAACGTGCGATCAAGTTTGCAAAAGTTAGGTGATGATGTCATCTATGTCATGAAGTTTCCTTGGCAATCGGATGGTCCTATTAAATGGTGGGAGATAGTGAAAAGACCCAATGTAGATTATGATGATTTTGAAGTGGTCAAAGAGGATGTTCAATCTGCGGCTTATGCTTACTTTTCTATGGAGCTTCCAGGTAAAACGCTGAAGTATAAAAGCAGTGCAGCTAAGCGTGTATATGGTTTCGTAAGTACGTATGAACTACCTCAAGTAGTCGATATGGACTTTGAGGAAGGCAGGTATTTTACCGAAGCGGAGTACAACCTTGGTTCAGATAAAATTATCCTAGGCCATAATACGGCAGAAGCTCTATTTGATGTGCTGAATCCCGTAGGTAAAAAAATCACCTTGAATGGTAAAAAGTTTGAGGTTATCGGGGTAGTAGCTGAGTCTGGAGATGACATAGTCAAAGTGGCTAATTTTGATAATACCTTTATACTGGGTTATGAATCAGCTCGAAAATTTTTGAATGTTAAAAACTTAGGAGGTTTTGGTTCTACGATAGCTGTAAAAGCAAAAGATGGGATTGTCATAGACCAATTGGAAGATGAATTGACAGGTATGCTTCGTAGAGGGCGAAGATTACGTCCCTTAGAAGAAACAGATTTTGCGCTCAATAAAGTGACCTTACTTGATGCTTTGATGGACGAAGTTTTTGGAATCTTCTCCACGGTAGGTGCATTTATTGGTTTATTATCGATTGTTGTAGGGGCAGTGAGTGTTGCAAATATCATGTTTGTATCGGTGAAAGAGAGGACCTCTATAATTGGTGTAAAAAAGGCATTGGGGGCCAAGAAGGGATTTATTCTACTTGAATTCTTAATTGAGGCTATTACGCTTTGCTCTATTGGCGGCGGTTTAGGATTATTGATTATTTCCGGTTTGTTTCCGCTGCTAGAAGGTTTGATTCCTTTTGCATTGAAAATTTCATTGGGTAATGTGCTCGTTGGCTTGGCCATCTCTATCCTTACAGGAATTATATCTGGTTTTATTCCTGCTATTATGGCTGCCCGCTTAGACCCAGTAATTGCGATACGTCAGTAGGTGCTGAATGAATGTGTTTATTCGGACTTTTAAAAGTGTTTCGAAATTTTATTTTGAAAACATGCTGTCCCTTAAGTGCAATTAAAATTATCTTCGGCAATTTGTGTTTTTAAGTCCATATAGCTGTATCTTTGCATAGAGAAAACTTAAAGCTATGCAGATACCTAAGTTGGCGAATTATAATAACGATGCTTTTTTCTTGATTGCAGGTCCTTGTGCTATTGAGGATAAAGATATGGCCTTTGAAATAGCGGCCAATCTGAAAGCAATATGCGAAGAACTTGGGATTCCATTAATTTTTAAAGGCTCATACAAAAAGGCTAATCGCTCCCGATTAGACTCCTTTACTGGTATTGGAGATGAAAAAGCTTTACGTATTCTAAAAGAGGTAGGCGATCACTTTCAATTACCTGTAGTCACTGACATTCATGAGGCAGCAGATGCTGCCATTGCAGCAGCGTATGTGGATGTACTTCAAATTCCAGCTTTCTTATGTCGACAGACCGATTTGTTGGTAGCAGCTGCGAAGACAGGGAAAGGGGGAAATGTCAAAAAAGGACAATTTATGAGCCCTGAATCTATGCGTTTCGCAGTGGATAAAGTCAAGCAGTCTGGAAATGAATTGGTGATGTTGACAGAAAGAGGTAATAGTTTTGGCTATCAGGACTTAATTATTGACTACAGAGGTATTCCAACTATGCAATCCAATGATGTACCTGTAATTCTCGACGTGACTCATTCACTTCAGCAACCCAACCAGGCTTCTGGTGTAACGGGTGGTCGACCTCAATTAATTGAAACGATGGCTAAAGCTGCTATTGCAGTAGGTGTAGATGGTTTATTTATGGAGACACATCCAAATCCAGCATCAGCTAAATCTGATGGTGCAAATATGTTGAGCCTAGATTTAATGAAGCCGCTATTAGAGAAATTAATGCGTTTACGTAAAACGGTTGTTGACTTAAAATAAATTAACCTGAATATAATTATTCTACTGACCCAATCTTTTCCAATGAAATTAAGCTTAAAGCAAACCTTCCTTATAGGGCTAATTGGCCTTCTGGCCACCAATATGTGTTTGGGGCAAGTCGTCCAAAGAACTATTATCAAATCCATAGATCTTCAACATGTCAATGAAGTCATCGTTCCTACTGGTCAACCAGTATCTGTAGAGCAATGGGATCGTTCTTATGCTAGAATTTGTATTGATGTCAAGACAGTTGGGGTCAATAAGCAAACTTTCATGCAGTGTCTCAGGCAAAAAAGATACCAATGTATTCCAGATATCATAGCGGGTACTTTGGTATTAGAACTGCCGAATCTTGTGGAGCCCTTATCAGATAATATTCAAGAAGAAATTTATATACGCGTTCTGATACCAAAAGCTAATCACTTGTATTCAGACTCCAGACATGTCCTAAACTTTATCCAGTAAGCGCTTTTTAAATAGTTAAACATGGGATAAACCAAATCGGGCAAGTGATAATGCCGTTTTATGTTTATCTTTGTTTATCATTGAAAATCACCTGCTATGCGGTTCTTGTTCAGTTTACTTTTTATTGTACTAGTTAATGCCTTATCTGCTCAAAGTAAGCGCATACTCCACCAAACGTTTTCAGTAGAGCACTATAATCAAATTAACCTCAATTTTTATGAGGAATCATTTGAAGTGGTGCAATGGGTAGGGAATACCGTATTAACTGAAACTAATGTTTCCTTGGAAAATGGCATGAAGCATTTATTGAATTTTCATGTAGATTCTCTTTCGAGATATGAAATTGTAGAAGTGGTTGAAGGACAAACTATAAGTTTGGAATCTTTCGATATGAATAGAGCAGTCATTGCCATAAAGTATAATGGATCCGAATTGTATCCAAATGAACTTGTTGATCTAGTAGTATACATTCCAGATTCTTTTGTGGAAGAGTCTCCAAATGTATTTGTTCGGAAAGAAGAAAATTGATTTAACAATCATGGCGGAAAGAACAGTTGAGGTAAAAATACTTCCGAAGGATATAGAAAACGAGGCCTTTGTTAAACAAAAAGCTGCTAAAAAAGCAGGGATACCTTTGGATCAAGTAGCCTGGTTTCGGATTCTTAAACGCTCTATTGATGCTAGAGGCCGACAGCCTTTCTTCCTTTTACGTATAGCCATATCTGATGTTCAAGAAGCTGCGCATTCGCCAAGCTACCTATCTCAACTTCATGATGTTCAAAAGGGAACAAGGGTTATTGTTATAGGCGCAGGCCCCGCAGGATATTTCGCCGGATTGGAACTCATCGAATTGGGTTACAAACCCATAATCCTTGAAAGAGGTAAAGATGTTAGAGAACGCAGACGAGACCTAAGAGCT
>CAJXMP010000076.1 GCA_913056515.1 uncultured Lewinella sp. | reverse complement strand
AAATAATTTTGGAAATTTACTGGCAGTTTTTCTTGATACGAATTACCTGCAATAGCAGGTCCAAATCCTAACTTAATAGTTACAAAAGATCCAGCATTTCCAGGAGCAGCACTACTAACTTCTTTCTCTTCTGTAAATAGATTGTAATTAGCACTGGCAGAAAAATCTAGATAGGTATTCACCATCGAGATGTGTGACACATCAAAAGTGTATCTGTAGTATTTTTGGATATCAATTACTGGATTGATATCAAAATTTGTGTTGTCTGTGGAAAACTCTAGATTGAAAGCAGATTCATTGACAGATCTAAATCTAACTTGTTTTGCTGGAACACTAGAATCAAAAAAACTTGTGGTATTTGATAGTTTCTGTGGATTTTGTACTCCATAGTCAAAAGCAACAAAAAGTTCTTCGTTAGAAGAATTATATTCAATCAAGTATGGTTTTAGTAGTCCCTCTCCAAATGGACGGAAATTATCATCAAATCTATAGAATCCATCCTTTAATGAAACTTCAGCACCAGTGAAATGATTGGTTGGTGTTGTTCCTTGGGCACCTCTAGTTACAGTTACCTGTTTTGCTGGAACATCTACAGAAGTTACTTGAACAACTTCATTACCAACTTGGAGATAATCTTCCTGGGAAATGTTAGCAACATTTGTCAAATATAGAATACTATTTTCTTTAGCAAATCCAATATGATCAACTTCAAGTACAAAACGTTGATTGCCGCCACCAGATTGGCGATTTAAATCTTCATCTCTAATTGTTAAAACATCGCCTTTTCTGTAATCTTTACCTTTCGTTGTAATAATGACTGAAGAAACGCCACCAGAGTTTAATCCAGAAAAACTGCTTACAATAACAGTTGCTCTAGCATTATAAGGATCTCCCGCTGCTCCGATATTATTTCTTCTTTTATTTTGATCTTGGAAAATTAATTCAATGTCTTCATATGTACCAATTGTATAAGATTCTCCACTGTTAAGGACATCACCACTTCCAACACCAGTATCTTCAATTAAGGATGAATGTGTTGGGGATTGAGTAATTGCTTTTTGATAAAGTCTCTTTCTCACAAAATAGGTTGTCGTAGTAATAGCATCATCTGGCAATACTTCGACATTTACGGTATCGTCAAGACCTAAGTTATGATTATCAACGGTTTCAACGATAGCAATGTTATCATTCACAGAAAATGGTGTTAAACCAGAACTTAATGAAGATGTGGAAACAATTTCTGCTCTATTGGTATCACTTAAATTTGAGCTACGTAAATAATACTCGGTAGTAGGAATAAAATTAAGATTAGAGGTGACTTTAACTTTTACCGAATTTTTTCTAGCGGTTGTTTCTAGAATTTCACCAGAAGCAATAATTTCATCGTCATCATTAATGAGAGATAGTGTAGATCCTACAGTGAAATTAGCATCTCTATCTAAAATTAGATTTTGTACAAGTATGTCGGCATTAAGTGTGTAACCTTCGCCCACAGAAAACTCGGTATCAATGTTTCTTAATACAAAATTAGAATCATTGATCACATCGCCAATTAATTCACCAGCGGCAATTTGTTCATTTTCTTCATTTAACAGACGAATATTATCTCCCTCAAAGAGATATGCTTGCTCTAAAATTTTGATTTGTGATGCTTTTGTTTGGACAGATTCGATTGAAGATACACTACGTCCAGTAACCGACTTAATTTTAATAGATCCACCAGATCCATTAGTTCCACTTTCATCGATGTATACTGAATTCTCTGGTGAAAAATATTCGGTACTACTTTCAATATAAGAAGAAGTTATATTACCAGATTTGACATCAGAAATAATTCCAGAAAACCCAGATCCATTCTGTTGAGAAATATTTGTTCTCAGTGCCCTTACATTAACTGGAAGTTCATCTTGTGAAATATCGGAATTGTAGTTCGAGTCTACTGGCAAAGAATAATAGTTCTCTCCTAAAATATAAGGGAAAGCAGGAGTTTGTTCCGTATCAGATACTGTCACAAAATAAGCATATGTTCCTTCAGGATATTCTGGTGTAACACAAAAACGACCATTATTAACATCTAATTCTGTTTTGCCAGATCTAATGCTAGGAACCCACTGATAATCATCAATAAAAGTTCCTAAAGGATACTTACTAGTATCTGGTCCCCCAACACGATTATTTTTTAGTTGATAACCACTGTTAATTCTAGTAACTTGACTTCCAATATCATAAGGATCTTCAAATCCATATGGTCCATAGATAGGATTGCCATCATAAGCAAATCCAAGAATAGGTGAGTGTAGAGTCTCGGTAGTCTTGTTAATAGTATAAGATCCAGCAGTAGCGTAACATCTAGATCTTAAATTATCTGGTGCTGCCAAATAACCATATCCATAACCACGTCTATTTTCATAACTTTCAAATACAAAACCATTATTAACATCTAAGTTATTCTTGTACTTATTATAACGATCTTTTACCCATTCTCTAATTTCTGCTACAGCAGCACCACTTGCTCCAACTGATTCTACAGTTACATTAACATTACCTCTAGTGTAAAACCTACCGCCATTAATCTTTGTAGCAGACTCAACTTCTCCATTAGAATTCAAAACTGCTTCAAATTCGGCAAAAGCACCTTTTCCTAAATTATCTACAATTCTAATAATTGGGGGAGATGAATAATGTCTTCCACCATTTACAACCTCCAAGCTACTAATAGCACCACCAGTAATAACAGGTTTTAGGATAGCGCCTTCACCAGAAGTAATTCTAATAGCAGGAACTTCATCAAAACTTTCATTTGTTAGAATTTCAATTCTATCAATAACATTTCCAGCAAGATATGCCCTTGCTTTATTAATTTGCTCGTTAACAAGAATTGTGGGAGGAGCAGCATAACTAGTTCCTCGATTTGTTAATGTTACCTTTGTAATAGGACCAGATAGGATAGAATCTGTATCACGATAACTTAAGGCAGGAACACCATCTAAGAAAATACCAACATCTCTATTAGTTGTTTTATATACTTCAGTTGTTGTTGATGGAGATTTCCTAATTAACTTCAAAAGACGTTGATCTTCAACATCAACATCGATCAAAACGTTATCTAAAGAATTGCCTGTTGGGAAAGACGAAGAGCAAACATAGTAGTATTGATCATCTTCATAAATTGCTCCAACGTCAGATACTGTTTTTTGCTCTGTACCTCTTACTGTGGCTTTATTTGTAGAAGGAGTTGTATTAACAAACCATCTGTTTTTGTTTTGAAACTTATCCCAAATAATAGGATCTAGTGTTTGGAATCCAGAATCAGAAACTTGAACTAGTTCGCCAATACTAGAATATGGTTGTGAATCGTTGGGACTAATTCCATATACAGCGCCATAAACAATTAGAGATACACCAGATCCAGTAGCAGGACTATATGAATAAATTTTATCACCAACCGAATGGTTACGAATAGGACCATTACGTTGTTCAATAATAAATTGATTTACGGTTTTTTTACTATATCTAATTACTTCATCGCCAATAAGAACTTGACCAGACTCAGGGAACCCCATCGTCGTATTAACAGTAATTCTGTCTCCAGTAGTATATGAATTTGTTACTCTGTCGGTGAGAAGCGATCTCCCAGAAATTTCAAAGTTTCCATTGACAGTAGTTGGTTCAATAATCAACTGATACAAATTATCAACACCATCAGACCCAACAGATCTAATATTGTCAACAACAGCAGAAGCAAAATTGTTACCAGTGTCTTGAGTGATTACCTGACCAATTAAATTAGATGGATCACCTGAAATAATTTTACAAGTAACTGTATATTCTTGTGACCAATCAGAAGTCGAAGATTTTAATGTGTATTGCTTTGGATCAATTACTTCAGGAACATCATCTGTTGATTTGGCAATAATTGAATTAAATAAAAATTTAATAGATCTATCAGTACCTTTAGCCTTATAGAATTTGGTAATATTCTTGATAAGAAGGCGCTTATCAACACCTTCTTTCAAATATGCTTCTGGGAAAGAACTTAAATAGGTCTTTTCAAACTCTTTAACAAGAGCATATAAAAATAAATTACTGATGTTATGTACAACTGCTCCATTAGCATGAGTAGCAGCAGTAGTTGTTACAAAACGACTAGAATGATATAAATCTCCAAGTGTAGTATTGCCACTAATTCCCCTGGAAACCTCTTCTAATGTGTTTCCATTTCTATTTTGGTAAAATAGTATCTCATCATCAATTTTAACATATCCATTTTCCTCTGGGAAAGATGTAGCGTCAACCAGAGTTACCGTGGAGGCATCAGCAGTGATGTTACCAGATAATGTTGATGATTGTTTGAGGACGGTCTCCTCATAATAATCAATATCAGTATATTTGTTTAAATTGGAAATAATGTCTATAGGTTGCCCAGCAGACTCCTGCTGCTCATAGTATTTCTCTATGAACTTAGAAAAATTTTCATATTCGGTGGTAATGAACCCTGGAAGTTGTGACTCAATCAGGGACGAAATTTTTCTCTTCTTAGGAGCCATCTAATTTACTCTGGGTAGGCTGTAAACTTACTTCTAGTCAAATCGACATCAAGATATACTTCTCTCATAGCAACAACATCATCATTAAGAGGAACTACACGAAGTTCAATTCTATTGTCAGAAAAACTACCTTTTACAATAGTTAAGTCAAATAATTTAATCTCACCTTTCTCATAATCGATGGTGCCAATAGAATCGTTAAGAACGATTTTATCACCAGTCAAACTATCTAATCTATATAGGTTGATTACCCCATCCTTGTCTTCCAAATATACGGTATACGTTGGGAACTCGGATACTTTAAAACCACTGGAAGAAAGAACAGAATTATCACAATCTTTGTCAAAAGGATTCTGATAACAGACTTCGTAATAAGTCTTAGAATTAATCTGTGGATAAAAATCTTTCCTTAGAATAATAGAAGTCGTGTTTGAATTGATTACACTTTCTGTATTGTCAATTGTCGATACAAATTTACTATATCTAAACTTACCGTTAAATTTCTCAGTTTGAGACTGTTTGAGATAGGTATCTAGAGCAGCGACAACCTTTGTTCTAATTTCTTCTGGTCTCTGTGTTGTCCTGGTGCTATCATAGTAAATCTTAGATGTTGCCTCGACATAGAGAATAGATGGGTCAATAATATCTGGTGTAACAGAAGCAACCATATATTTCTTTAACGCCTTAGCAATTTCTTGCTTAGTAGTATTTGATAGAGAACTGGCATTCTCTGGTTTGATTACAATCTTTACTTTACCATATTCTGGTGGATCATCTTCTTCGCCACCAAAAGTAATAATGTCAGAAATAGCAGGGTAAATATTCCTTACGATAGCAGCATAATCAGCAGCAGTTACTGCTCTATCTTGTGTAGAAAAATATTTTGGAGCATTGAACTTGATCTTAGAGATCGATTCAATTTCTGCTCCACCATTGGATGGGGTGCTACTTTCTATGTTTACATTAACAGTAAATCCTGTGGAATAGAAAATATCAGTGATAACACCGTTAAATGTAAAATTCTTAGCGCCATTAGTTTCAGCACCATTTGTAATTAGATATGTAATTTCAATCTTCTCTCCATTCTCTAATTTTCTTCCAATTACACCATCACCAAAGAAAATTTCATATCGTTCATCCTCTACTTCATCGATAAAATAAACAGTTGAATCTGAATTGACATTTAGAATATTATCTGAATATTCGTAAATTCTATAGTTTGTAGATTGAGAGCTCTCGTAAACCTTTACTCTAATACTACTAATGTCAATGTTAGCATTTTGAATAATGAATCTCTGTGGAGTCGCTGTATTAACAATATAATTACTTTCAATGATTGTTCCTTCATATACAGGAATATCATTAAACAAAGCAACACCATTTGCTACAGGTGCTGTATGATCATCAATTGTAACGTAAGAATATAAAGTCTCGTCAAATGTCGTCGTAAACCCCGTTCCCTTCTTCAGCAAGGCGGTTGTAGGTGCTGCTTGGGGGTATGTTGCCCTAAATGTTACTCTCGCCTCTGGAGCGGTCTTAGACTTGGGTTTGTAACCAAGCTGCTTAGCAAGAGCAACAACATTGTCACGAATAGTAGCAGAGTCTAAAAATAACTCATTCACCACCATATTAGTGTTGAATGCTGTGTAGTAAGTATTATAAGCAAGAACGTCCAATAAGACGTTCATTGCCGATCCTTCAAAATCATACGACGTGAAGTCGGACTGTGACCTGAGATACTCCTTCAGGGCAGTCTTGATTTGACCGAAGTCTAAATTTGAGACTTGTACGTATGACGCCATGGTTATCTAGCACTCTCTAGGAAAAATTCTACATTAACAGGAAGATCATCACGTCCGACGATCTCATAGACTAGTGTAATATCATAACCATTGTCATCAACGTTGATGTCTACATCTAATTGTCTGACATCAATACGTCTCTCATAATTGCTTAATACAACCAGGATTTCATCCCTGATAATACTAGCAGTACCATAATCAACAGGTTCAAATAATAAATCAGTTAAACTTGTCCCAATATCAGATTGAAACAAACGCTCACCCTTTCTAGTCAACAATAGATTCTTGATAGACTGTTTAATGTCCGCAGAATCTTTTACTACCATCAAGTCCTCAGTTACAGGATGAGGTTTAAAATTGATATTAAAGTCCTTAAACGTTTGGAACTCAGGCATGAAGGTAGTTTATTGATTATTTATCTCACTTCCCTACGAAACCATCGTCCCATTCTGCCTGACTAAGAAAGTTTGTTAACTTCTTCCTTGCCTTACGATCACTTGCCATTTTCAACCATCTGTCCGCCGCTGGATCCGTTATGAGTGTCATTCCAGATTCTACGAACGATTTGCTCTTGTCTACTGGTGAATTTGCCATGGATGATCCTCTTGTACATTTCTTGGTGCCAGTGATTATAATAATCCGTCTTGTGAAGGTTTTCTCTCGCCTCTAGTAATTTATCTCTCCTCTGGCATAGGATGAGATTATCTTTACCAAAGTTACTTTGAACCCCTTGAATATACGTGGGTTCGTCCTTATGATCATCTAACCATATGTAATCAGGGTATAACATATTGAGTTCAGATACCCTTGCCATCATAGAAGCAACTGTACAGTCACCAACTATAAAGATGACAACATCGACGCCCTCTATCAGAGTCACACCGCTCAGAGCGACCTCCTCTATATGTACAGACGCAGAAAAAGCGTAGGGACAGATGGCAAACCCACCCAATTCCCCACGCTTCACAGAAACATGCTTAATCCATTCTCTTACTTCACTTACCTTGTCCACGATAGGGTTTCCTCGCTTTATTCCTGCTGGTGGCAGCATACTTCGTATTCTTCCCATTACCCTGGCGGGTATTCTTGGGAGTAGACTCGATCATCTGATTGCCCATCAGACCAACTTTTGCTTTTGCCATAATAATCCTTGTTTGACCTCCATATTATATCACATCTATCCCCTACTGCCAATAACCACAGTCGGATTTCCAAATGGTCCTACTAATGGTCTGTCAGTGCCTGCCATCTTTGCCTGATCTCCTTGAACAGCTGGCAATTGACGGTTGAAAAAGACAGTTGTGTTGATTGTTGCTGTAATTATCCTTGTCCCTGGTTGACATGGTAATGGGATGATGTTAGTAGGTAACGGTGTCCCAGGTGATGGATCAGGGACTGTAGTGGACGTGTAAAACTCTACTGACTGTCTACCTATCTTAATGTTCGGAGAAACGATTGGAGCGCCTCCTAGTGCCTTAGGAGGATACGTACACAAAGCATCTGTTGATACTGTGTCAACTGTCTGTGGTGTCACTAATAAGGGCATTCTCGATCCTCTGTAATCTATACTCTACCTCATTGAGGTAATCTGTTAATTGTGTATACTCCCCACCAGGAGGCTTATACATCATCTTCATCTTACTCAGAAAGGAATTCAGATCTTCCGTCGTAAGATACTTTTTCTCCTCGGTGTTCTCCATTAGTTAATACTGTTTCAACGTTTACATCTCCAGGATCTCTTAGTCCCTGGTAATATTCATTTGCTACATCTTCCATGTTATCACAAAACTCATCGAATTGATCAAACATAGTTTCCTGCAATACGCCGTTAGGCGTTCTGTAAGTTACTTTGTGTTGCATCGACTTTTTTGGGGCGAAATTTCTGGGCGATTTTTTTATTTTTCGAGATGCCCACTTTGGGAATTCTCTCTTAATATTTATCGCCCTCTGGGAAACGTTTATAGCTTAGAAAGAAGGTACTTTTTTGACATCGCTCGGCGGTCGGGGGTATAACAAATAAGGGGCAAATAACTGCCCCTGTGTGTTATTAACTGTTCATCCGTTACCCATCACAACAGCGTATGCACTTGGTGAATCAATGTGTGAACGATCACGCCATTGTTGTGATCCTCGCTTAGTCTTAAATCCTACACGTTGGCAGATAAGTTCACCCTTACGTGGGCGGCGGGGACGAATAGTTTTCATGGTGAATCCTGCTGCCATTAGTTCTGCTTTGGTGGCGGTGGCGAAGTTCATTGAATGAGAGATGATTGTGCTGATCAGTTGAACAATAGGGAAGCGATCGCCTCGATGCCTGCCTCCTCTGCTTTCACTGTGACCCATGCCATGGGTTCGCCTTGGTGGGGGCATCGCCAGATCACAGCATCCTCCTCTAGGGTTGCTGCCAGTTGGTAGGCGTGGTTGATGTCGGTCGCCCACAGGCAACCCCACTCGTCAAAGGTGCCGAAGGACTTGGGTTGGACAGCGAAGTTAGCGGTGGGCATCGGTGGTTGTCTGTGTTGTGTGTATTGTAGAGCTCAGGGCGGCGATGCCTACCCCATGGGGGACAGTGCCCCGATCGTCACAGGTCTGCCAGCATCTCATCCAAGGCAGCGGTGTCGATCCTGCCATCCATCCAGCGGGCACCGTCTGGGGTCATCTGTCCCCACATCAATTCCAGGCGGGGGATCAGGTGATCGTAGGACTCGTAACGCTGGGCGACCCTGTAGGTTGCCTCATCGTTGCTGATCCACAGGGCGACATTCCAGGTCTCCCAATTCTTCCAACCGTTCATGATCGTCTGTCGTTTGTGTGTTGTGTGTATCCTAGTCGGTCAGTGGGTCAGTCACGGTCGCTGATAGACCAGTTCCCCCACTGTCCTTCGGGGGCGGGTTCGATGCCCTGACGGATACGGTCACGACGGATCGCCTCTGCTTTGAGTTGAGCGATGTAGGATGCCATGACCTGCTGGCAGATGTCATCATTGGCAGCGGTCTCGTTCACGTAGAAGCAACCGTTGTGAACTCGTTTCATGGGTTTGTTTGTCATGTGACCATTATAAGCATGGGATGGGGGCGATCAGTTCACCACATAGTCCACCTTGTCTGCTGGCACACGGGACACGGTGTAACGGGCGATCTGCTGATCATACTGTCGCCACTGCTCAACCGTCTCATTCACTACTCTATTGTGCTGACGATCCATGCCCTTAGCAGTCTTGCACTTACGTTCTTTCCTAAAGAAGATGATAGGATGATCGGGAGATTCTTTAACATCAATCTCTACCTTATAGAAAGAATAGTTGCCTTTGGTTGACATTTTGCTCATGATTCAGTCCGAACAGTGTGAATGTGAAAGTGAGGATTGAGGCGCTGGCAGGTAGCAATTGCCTCTTGTTTTGTTGCCTTAATGTATGACAACTCGTCTCTCATTATGTGACCATTAGGACGTTCCCAACGACCAGAAAGAATGAACTTAGTTTCCATCACTGATCAGCAAACATTCCGAAGTGAGCATCACAAACGAAGTCGATAACTTCATCAGTGGCAGACACATTGAAGCGATCACAATACCAATCGACTGCCATATCAGCAGAGCACATAGTGTCAAACATGTAGTCTTGAAGGTCTTGAAGCGTGTTGGTCATCTGTGTGTTTGTCATGTAGACATTATAGGCACAGGGCGGGGCGCTTCGGGGGTGCTGCTGTGACACTTAGGCAGGTGGTTGGCGCGGCCGACCAGTTTGTATCAATTAGCAGTGGTATATTCCATCTCTACACTAACAACGGACTCATCATCATAATCAGTGATTTCTATATATCCAGCGAGCAAATCTTCCAACTGTTGATCTCTCATCTCAGTGTACATTTCAGCGATGGTCATAAACAAACCTCAGACATTTGTAGACAAAAAAATACCACCGACGACGGTGGTGAACATCATCTACCCCAGTGGGTAGATAAGGCATGTTGTAATGTGTCAAGCGAAGATGTAACCATTCTCGAATTCACGTGTGACGTTGTTGTCACGAATGAACCACTCAAATTTGTGCTGGTGTACACCATCGGTCATGCCATTACAGAAGCGATTGATGAGAGAATTCAGACGAGATTTGGTGGTGTTGGATTGCCAACCTCCATCAAAGATCTGGAGAAAATCATCACCGACAGTAGCAATGTGGTTGCCGTGAAGGTAAACCTTAGACTCACCACTTTCCTCACAGTAGGTAACACTGGTGTTGGAATTGTGCCAATCAATGTTGTGATGAACAGCGTTGCACATTTGCTCTTCGATCTTACGCATGTTTGGTGTCGTTTGGTTGACTTCTATACAATACAGGAGATGGGGGGCAATACAACCCCCCTTGTGCCACTAGTCCAACTGGTTGTGGATCGCCATGATTTCTTTATCAGAATCGAGGGCAATCTCACAAGGCATCTTGACATCAACGTTGAAATCTTCGATATCAAAGATCTCACCAGGCATGTCCATGATTTCATCCCACATAGTGAAGCAATTCCTGACGACTCATATACATTACATGATTTTGGTCGCTGTGCTCATTTACTGTGACACTAAATCAACTGTCCTCGTAGTCACTGTAGTCTTTAAACTTTGGTGTACGTTTCTTGTTTGACTGATATCTTCGGGCATTCTTAACCTCATACCCGAAATCTTCGTACTCATCTTCAAACTGTGCTTTGTAAGATTGAGTGGAATTACGATTAGTCTTTGCCATTATTTGTTGGTAATTACTATCAAACTTTGCCAGTATTTAGTACAACAATATCACCAGATTTGATCGATTTGTTGATAAACTTGCCCAAACTTTCTTCAGCAAGAATTGTTAATACTAACTGTTTTTCGAATTCTTTATTATTAATACTATAATTGTATGATTTCTGACTATTTTTGTAAATAATAGTCAAATCATAGCTTTTATCTCTTACTAACTCAATACTATCAATAGCTGAGCTTTCAAATTGAGAGATTAACATGGAATTGTTAAAGTTTAACTATTTTAAATTCTGAAAAATCGAAAAAACTCAAAAATATCACTTTTTTTAAAATTTAAACTTTTGGTTTTTTGATTTTTTTGAGTTTTTCGTGTTTTTCAGAACATAGTAATTATACAGTGCCTAGGATGCCCTGAG
>CAJXMP010000075.1 GCA_913056515.1 uncultured Lewinella sp. | reverse complement strand
AGTCTAAGCAAAAAGATATCAGCTAAAGGGACTATAAAGCCTTGTATATATTTCATATTAAGCGCCTATTTAGTTAACTTTACGCCTTTACAAATAAGAGTAAAAAATAATCAGCAAAAGTTGATTTGACTAAGCTTAACAAACTAATTCGAATAGATGGATCAATCTTCAGGACAACGCATCATTCCAGTCAAAATTGAGGACCAAATGAAATCGGCATACATAGATTATTCTATGTCGGTTATTGTTTCTAGAGCCTTACCAGATGTGCGTGATGGATTAAAACCAGTGCACAGGAGAATTCTTTACGGAATGCATGAATTGGGAGTAACTTACAATAAAGCATACAAGAAATCTGCTCGTATTGTCGGTGAAGTACTGGGTAAATACCACCCACATGGTGATACTGCGGTATATGACACCATGGTTCGTATGGCACAATATTGGTCATTGAGATATCCATTGGTGGACGGTCAAGGTAACTTCGGTTCCATGGATGGTGATAGTCCAGCAGCTATGCGTTATACTGAAGCGAGAATGATGCGTATTGCAGATGATTTCTTGGGTGACATCGCAAAAGATACAGTAGATTTTGATTTAAACTTTGATGATACACTCAAAGAACCCACTGTACTACCAACACGTATTCCTAATTTATTAGTGAATGGTGCTTCCGGTATTGCAGTAGGTATGGCAACAAACATGCTTCCGCATAACTTGTCTGAAGTTATCAATGGAGTAATTGCTTGTTTGGAAAAAGAAGACATTACGATTGAAGAACTTTGCGAGTTCGTAAAAGCTCCTGATTTCCCAACTGGTGGAATCATCTACGGAATGAAAGGGGTAAAAGAAGCTTTCGAAACGGGTAGAGGTAGAGTAGTAGTTAGAGGTAAAGCGCGTATCGAAGAATCAGGTTCTGGTAAAGAATCTATCATCATCGAAGAAATTCCTTACCAGGTTAATAAGGCGAATTTAATTGTTAAGATTGCAGATTTAGTCAACAGTAAAAAAGTTGATGGAATTACCGATATAAGAGATGAATCAGATCGTAATGGATTACGGATTGTAGTTGAAGTACGAAGAGATGCAATGGCTAATGTGATTCTATCTCAATTGTATAAATACACTCCACTTCAATCTTCTTACGGTGTAAACAATGTGGCCTTGGTTAATGGTCGTCCTATGACGCTTAACCTAAAGGACATGATTGAAGAGTTTATCAAGTTCAGGTTTGAAGTAGTAGTTCGTAGAACGCAATTCGAATTGAACAAGGCTCGTAGAAGAGCACATATCTTAGTTGGATTACTTGTAGCTTTAGATTATATCGACCATGTAATTTCATTAATCCGGGGTTCAAAAACACCTGAGGAGGCTCGTTTGGGCTTAATGGAAGGTAAATTCATTCAAGATTTAGATGCTTTCTGGTCCAAGTTCACGGATTTGATTGAAACGCGCACGGAGGAACAAGTTCTTTTAGAAGGTCATGTACTGACAATAGATCAAGCTAAGGCAATCTTAGACATGAGACTTCAAAAACTTACTGGACTTGAAAGAGAGAAAATCAAAGAAGAATTTGATGGCTTGATGGAAGAGATAGCTAGACTAGAAGCCATTTTAGCTAGCAAAGACTTGCAACGTGATATGATCAAGGAGGAATTGCTTGTTATTCAGGAGCAATACGGCGACGAAAGAAGAACAGAAATCAATTATTCTGATGGTGATATCTCTATGGAGGACATGATTCCTCAGGAAGACGTTGTGGTTACCATATCACATTTAGGATATATCAAACGAACTGCCGTTTCGGAGTATCGCACACAAAATAGAGGTGGAAGAGGGGCACTCGGTTCTAAAACAAGAAACGAGGACTTCATCGAACACATGATAGTGGCAAATACACACTCATACATGCTACTATTCACTGAAAAAGGTCGCTGTTTCTGGATGAAAGTATATGAAATTCCAGAAGCAACTAAGACTTCATCAGGTAGAGTGATTCAAAACATTCTATCCATTCCAAAAGATGATAAGGTCAAAGCATATATATTGGTGGATAACCTTTCAGAGGAAGAGTTTATTAACAACCACTACATAGTCTTTGCAACCAAGAAAGGTCTAGTAAAGAAAACCGTGCTCGAAGCATATAGTAGACCAAGAGTAGGAGGTATTAATGCGATAAGTATTAATGAAGAAGATCAATTGCTTGAGGCTACATTGACTAATGGTAACAATGAAATCATCATTGCTAATAAGAGTGGAAATGCGATTCGATTTAATGAATCAGCTGTTCGTTCTATGGGGCGTACGGCGACTGGAGTTCGTGGTATACGCTTAACAAGTGACGATGACGAGGTTGTTGGAATGATTTGTTTTGATGCTGCAGATACTGAAACTGCTGTTATGGTCGTTTCAGAGAAAGGAAACGGTAAGCGAACTGCCTTTGAGGAATATCGCCTAACCAATAGAGGAGGTAAAGGTGTGCGTAACATGATGGTTACAGATAAGACTGGTCCAGTTGTTGCAATTAAAGCAGTTACGGATGAAAACGATCTAATGATTACCACGAAATCAGGGATTACCATTAGAACTAAAGTATCAGATGTTCGTTTAATGGGTAGATCTACTCAAGGGGTTAGAATCATTCGATTAGATGATAAAGATAGCATCGCTGATGTTGCTATTGTAGAAGCAGATCCAGATGCTGATAGCGATGGCGCTGCAGATACTGAAGAAGGAAATATTGATCAAACAAACGAATAAAACGTTATTTATTACAAAATTGGAATTATGAATAAATTAATTTTTAGCTTACTAGGCCTTATGGTATGTACGCTTTCATTGAATGCTCAAATTGAGCCATCAAAAGCTTTTAAGAAGGCTAAGAAAGCTTATTCGACCTACCTATATGATTCGGCTAATAATGAAGCTAGTCTTACTGAAGCTAAGGACATGATGGGTATTGCAATGGAAAGTGAAGAAGTGAAAGCAGATTTCATGGCATGGGAACTTCAGACACAAATTTGTAATTCTTTGATCCAAGCTGATTTTGGAAAATATCAAGCGGGATTAATTGAAAATATGTCAAGCGAAGCAGATGACTGTGCAGCTCTTGCAATGGAATCTGCTTTAGAAGCTAAAGCGCTAGCGCTTAAAAAGTTTCAAAAAAGTGCTATGGAGTCATTATGGTCTGAAACAGGTAATGCTGCGTCTTCCATGTATTCTTATTATATCACTAGAGATGATTATCCAGGAGCTTTTCCTCATGCCTATAGTTTAATTGTTATACAAGATGAATTAGTAGAGCTTGGTGGGACTTATTTCCAGGTTGAACAAGATTTTGAAGATCAGATGTTTGCTGCAGCTTTTTGTGGAAACCGTGCGGCTGCTCCAGAAACAAAAAGTCTATATGAAAGACTCATTGAAATGGGTTCTGAAAATGCTGCTGTATATTCAGATTACTTCGCGATTTTAATTGCTGAAGGTGATGAAGCAGCTGCATTGGAAGTATTGGATAATGCAAAGAAGCGTTTCCCAGATAAAAAGGAGATTCTTTACGCTGAAATCAACTATTTCCTTCAAACCAATAGATATGAAGAATTGGTGGATAAACTAAAGTTAGCTATTGAGCAGGAGCCTGAAAATAAGTCTCTATACTCAACACTTGGCTTAGTTTACGAGCAAATTTATAAATCTAAATTAGCTGCAAACGAAGGTAAAGAGGATGATAATACCTTGATGATGTTCGAAAATGCGGCGAAATATTTTACACTTGCCACAGAAAAAGATCCGTTGTTTACGGATGCTATTTATGGGCTTGGTGCTTTATACTATAATAAGGCAGCTCAGATTAGCGAAGTAATGAGAGGTCTTGGAACTTCAAAAGAAGATTTCGAATTATACGACAAACTGAAAATTGAAATGGACGGATTATTCGATCAATCTCTTCCATACTTCAAAGAGGTTGAAAGTATTGATGCTAATGATAGAAATACATTGATAGCATTAAAAGAAATTTTTGCAAAGTCTGGAGATCTTGAAATGTCTACTGAGTTCAAAAATAGATTGAATGTAGTAGATGGAGGAGGACAAAACGAATCTTCTTACTTCAAAAACTAAGCTACTAATCTAATTAGTACAATAAAAAGGTGTTCTTGATATGGTTTCAAGAACACCTTTTTGTATTATTACTAACATGATTCATACAGCTATTACTAACATTGAAAAACTAGTCAGTCGAATTGGTAAATGGTCTTCCTGGTTAATCTTACTACTCATTTTGTGTGTAGTTGTCGATGTCCTATTAAGAAGAATAGATCAATCAGTTACTTGGATGTCTGACTTGCAATGGCATCTTTTTGCTACCTTGTTTTTATTGGGTGGAGCATATACGTTTCAAAAGGATATGCATGTACGTGTGGACTTGTTTTACAATAAGTTTTCTGCAAAAGACAAGGCTTTAACGAATATGATAGGTATTGCAGTTTTGTTGATTCCTTGGTGTCTAGTCTTGATGGTGTATACCTTCCAATTTGCCTTATCTTCTATATTGATTTGGGAAGGATCACCAGATCCCAATGGATTACCGATGCGATTTATCATCAAGATTATCATGTTTTTAGGAATGGTATTACTTTTCCTACAAGCTATAGCCTCATTTTTGAAACAATGGCTTATCTACCGATCAAATAGTTAATATGGAGATCCTAGCATTAATTCTTTTTATTAGCGTTTTCTTGCTTATGCTGTATGGTTTCCCTGTAGCCTTTACGCTTGGGGGACTTTCTATATTGTATGCTGTTTGTTTCATGGATTTAAGTTCCTTTTCTGCTCTTCCTCCTCGATTCTTAGGAATTATGAGTAATTATGTCCTACTAGCTGTGCCCTTATTTGTTTTTATGGGAATTATGCTAGAGCGATCGGGTATTGCAGAACAGATGCTAAAAACAATGGGACTGCTTTTTGGAAGATTAAAAGGAGGTATGGCGATTGCAGTTGTTATTGTTGGAGCCTTATTGGCTGCTTCAACTGGAATAGTAGGGGCCACTGTTGTAACCATGGGATTGATTAGTTTACCTACCATGTTAAAACAAGGATATAGTCCTTCATTGGCGACAGGTACAATAGCTGCTTCAGGTACATTGGGTCAAATCATTCCACCTTCTATTGTACTGATTTTATTGGCTTCGGTTATGAATGTGCCAGTAGGGGACTTATTTAAAGCGGCTTTGCTCCCCGGATTATTATTGGTTGGGTTTTATATCATGTACATTCTTTTTAAAAGTAATTTTGATTCAACAAGTGCACCTCCAGTAGATAAGGACACCATCCAAGCCTTTTGGAGTGATAAACAAGTTGGTCTAAATATCATAAAGTCTTTTTTGTTTCCTTTTGCCTTGATATTCCTCGTTTTAGGTTCTATTATCGCTGGTATAGCAACACCTACAGAGGCTGCTGGAGTAGGAGCGATAGGGGCTATTTTATTAAGCGCTGGAATGAAAAAGGTGAATTTCAAGGTCTTAAGAGAAGTGTCTGTAGAGACCATGAAATTAACGAGTATGATTTTCTTCATTCTACTTGGAGCTACTTGTTTTTCCTTCGTTTTCAGAGGTTTAGGAGGCGACGAATTCCTAGTTTCTGCCATTCAGAGTGCTGACTTATCCTCCATTCAATTCTTGTTGATAGTCATGCTCATCATGTTTATATCCGGATTTTTTATCGACTTTATTGAAATCATCTTCATATTGGTACCGATTGTAACGCCAATTTTTATTCAATACGAAATCAATTTGATTTGGGTGGGTATTTTGATAGCATTAAACCTACAGACATCATTTCTAACTCCACCATTTGGATTTGCTTTATTCTATCTAAAAGGAGTAGCACCTAAATCGGTACAAACACAATCCATATACAAGGGAATTGTTCCGTTTGTAGCCATTCAAATCCTTTTTATTCTGTTGATTTTATTCTTTCCTAATATGATTGGATTTTAGTGCATTAGGGTATTATAAAAGGGTTGTTCTGTTTTAGCAGACCAATAATTTATTTCTTTTTGGAAGGATCTATAGGATTCATAAACCTTCTTTGAAAAGGCGTCTTTTTCCGTTAATTCATCTATAACTTCTGCTGTGTAACCTTTAAATGCAGCTAATACCTCCTCGGGGAAGTCTCGCAATTGAACGCCATGCTCATTAACCATAAGCTTTAGATAATAGGCGTTCTGTGCCTCAAATTCGCAAAGCATCCAATGATTAATCCTAGCTGCTGCATGTTCTAGAATACTTTGTAAATCTTTAGGTAGGTCATCGAATTGCTTTTTGTTAAAAAAGAATTCTAAAATAGCTCCGGTTTCATGCCAACCTGGCGTGTAGTAATACTTGGCAATTTGATAAAAACCCATTTTATAATCATGATAGGGACCTATCCATTCTGTTGCATCAATCACACCGCGTTCCAAGCCTGTATACAATTCATTACCCGCCAAAAGAATGGGAGAACCACCAGCTTTTTCAAGCACCTTACCTCCAAGACCAGGCATTCTCATCTTTAAGCCTTTCAGATCTTTTAAGGTGTTTATTTCTTTATTAAACCAGCCACCCATTTGAACACCGGTATTACCTCCAACCATCGGCACTAGTCCGTGCTCTGCATAGATTTCTTGCCATAATTCCAAACCACCACCACAGTAGAGCCAAGCATTTACCTGTTGTGCATTCATGCCAAAAGGAACAGAGCCAAAGAACTGAGCTGAAGGTATCTTTCCTGCCCAATAATAGGATACGCCACTTCCAGCTTCAGCACCATTAGATTGTACAGTATCAAAAGCACCAAGTGCTGGAGCTAATTCACCAGCACCATATACTTTGATTTTCAATCTTCCATTAGACATAAGATCGACATACTCGGCAAAGAGATTACATCCTTCTCCAAGAACTGGGAAGTCTGGTGGCCAGGTTGTGACCATTTTCCATTCATATGTTTTCTCAAATGAACTTTTAGTGCTCTGGCTAGCTAATTCTTTACGAACACCTAGAGATCTTAGCGCAAAGGGCAAACCCAATGCACCGATAGCAAGTCCTTTAACGAATTTTTTTCTATTGAGCTTTGACATCTGTGAAGGTTTATGATGTCAATATAAGCAATGGCTACATTAATTTATAAGTTCTTGCACCATACTGATTACCTGGTTCATCATTTACAGAGTCTAAAATAAATCCGCCAGAATTAGATAGTGGAACCGTACATTCACCTTTATGAATGGTCTCATATTCCTCGTATGATACAGCTACTCTGCTTTCAATGAGCTGTTCTAGGTTTAGTTGTTCCATTATTTTTGACCATTCTGCTTGAACAGTTCCCTCAAATACCTTTGATTTAGCTCCAGATCCATAGGCTAGAAATCCTATAGTTTTACCGTTTAGATCAGCATTTTCTTTACAATCAAAGTGTAAGGTGCTGATTAAGGCAAGGAAAATGGAACAGGAGTACATATTTCCAATTAGACCTGAAATACGTTGACTTTTCTCAATCTTTTCTTGTACAAAAGCTCTGTATTGTGTTGATTTGGCGAATGCCTTAGTAAATCCTTCTTCGGTTTCTTTTATGCCTAATTCATTTAAAATTTGATCCCATTCACCTTTTGCCTGAAAGTAAGCTTTTGCAATGTCTGTGGATATTCTTTTAGCATGAAATGCATAGGGTAAATGGTAAATATACCTTTCCCATTTGTCCGATTTGCGATTATTGGAGTCCGTTTTAGATAGTTTGTTGAATTGATTTAAAGCTGACTCGACGCGGGATTTGTAACAATCATTAGAGAATGGCCCATCGAATACTGGTGTATCTTTATGTAAAGTTAAGTTCGAATCGTCCGGTTCTAAAGTATTTAGTAATTCAATGATTTTTTCTTTGCAAATACCTAGTGAATCACTGTACAGATTAGCAAAGGTTTGCTTTTTAACCGTGCGTTTTGGCTTAAAGAAATCGTGCGCAGGTCCAGTTGATACACCAACCTCATCGGAAATCGATAGAAGCCTTGGTGAAGCCTTAATTAACATAGCTATAGAGCCTGCACCTTGAGTGTATTCTCCGGTTGATTTTAGATCATATTTAGCAACATCAGAAGAAACTACGATTCCGATTCGTTTGGGATTAGCTTTGACCCAGTCTACTGTAGTTAACATAGCATCAATCGCTCCAATGCAGGCGAAGGTCATGTCTAAAACATCGCAATGTTCCAAGCTATTAGGGCCATAGGTCGGCTCATAATAGGCCTGAATCATATCAAGAATATAAGTAGCAGTTGGTTTCGCTCCATCTAAGGCACTTTCAGTACCCAAATATATTCTACCTAGATCTTCTGGTTTCAGATCATTTTTCTTTACTAAATCAAGGACAGCATTAGCAGCCATAGAAGCAGCATCTTCATTGCAATCAGGGATAGCCATATGCGTAAGCCCCAGGCCTTTATTTAGTTTGCCATATTCAATATCTCTTTGTACGGCTAATTCAGCTAAAGGAAGATATAATTTAGGGATGTATATCGATAAATCATCAATTCCTATAAGAGGACTATTCATAATTCAATTAGTTATTAGACACAATATAAAATAACATTAGGAGGCTTTTTGTTTATGAATAATATAAATTTCTTAAACAAATTCATATTAAAAAGACCGACTAAGCAGCATATCCTAAACTTTATTAGATCTATGTTTTCAAGTATCTGATTATGAGTTTGTTATAATGGTTAAGATTTTGGAATGTCATTCAAATGACAAAAAAAATAATATGTTTTTGATTCTTGAGAATGGGAGAGGAGCTGCTCTTTTTTTTGATAGTTATCTTCAATAGCAAGCAATGGTACAATATTTCTGGTTTTCGAACTAGGGGTGATAGATTATTATATGCTATAACAACAGAGTTGAATAGCGTACCAATAGAATTATGCTATAACTCACGATTGTTTGATCCTTCTAACATATATGAAAATTCCTAACAAGTATTAAAGTTGATTCTTGAAAGTATCCAGGAGTGAGTAAATAATTTATCGAGAGCTGAATAGGCTCAAAATTTAAATGTCGTACATATGTCAAAAATTATAATGGAATTATTTTTTCAAACAGGAGAGAGGTAGTAAAAGATTTTGATAGAAAAATTACCTCAATGGATTTATTTTCATACTAGTATATGTTAAAGGAATAAATACCTAATAATCAACCTTTTACATTAGCTATGGAACCAGCTATCAGATTTGCCTTTATTTTCATTTTTGTCATGTTTGTTGTCGTTGTAAAAATTCTACAGAAACAACAAACAGAGGATGCTCAGCGATTTAAACGTAAAGTAAATGAATGGGAGAGTCAGCAATATGAGCAGTGGAGATCTATGAATAGGCGTAGAGAAAACTTAGAAGAATAATCGGGACCAGCGTTAAGAGAAGTATTTCAGTTGAATTAAGCGTCACAAGATTCTTAGGATCTCTAGGTTGTAATAGACCTCAGAATTCATCCAGCATATCACTAACAGGGTAGAAGACACATAGCCCAGTAATAGTTTCACTTATAAAGCAAACAACATAAAAAAGGATAGAAGTAGCATAGTAGCCATATTTACTTGCATTTCTATTTAACATAATATAAATTATAGGACAAAAGGTGTGAATTCAAAATACCTAAGAATGTCTGAATTCTAGAATATAATATGGAATATTAAGTGATTTAAGGGCTTTGTTCTAGTATTGTATAGTATCTGTGCTATAGCCTATTGTATAAGTTATCTAGAGTATTATTAGGCCATATTTTAAGCCGTTTTCCTGGGCTTATACAAAATTTTCCTGTCCCTAAGGCCGTATATTCAAGTATTTTGGCTTTAATATATTTGGCGTGTGATTGTTGTAAAATATCTAATATTAACCGCAATATTAATCATGCTAGATTCCATTAGATGAGTTTATAGAATACTATATAGATCAATTGTAAAGTACTATTAACAGTATGATTCGACTATAGAGATAAGTGTATACAAAGCATGTAATAATAACAAAGCTTATTCCAGGCATAGCCAGCTTATTTAGTTTATCCTGTTATTATGCGGCTTATATGAGCTCATAGAACCAACATAGGTATTGGATAATTAATACATCAATTATAAGGCTATAGAATGGATTCTTATACATTTCATATATTATAATTTATTAATTATAATGTAACATACTGTTGGCTACGGGATTGTGAATAATATTAACCCTGTTTAATTATACTACCTTTATTAGCTTTTATAGAATATTTACATGATAATATAAACCCAGATGTTTTTATAGAAGTTGAAACAAATGGTACTGTAATGCCAAGTGATGAGATGTTTAGAAAAATTAATTTATGGAATTGTAGTCCTAAATTATTAAGTAGTGGCAACAGTAATGAGCAAACTTTTAAATCTGATGTAATTAAACGAATAAATTTATTTAATGCGATATTTAAGTTTGTTGTACAAAATGATACTGATTGGTTAGAAATAATGAGAGATTATTTTAGTATAGTTAATAGAGAAAAAATATGGTTAATGCCGGCAGGTGAAAATCAAGAATTATTAAATAAAAATAAACAAAGAGTAGTTGAATTAGCAAAAAAATACTACCTAAATTTCACTACAAGATTGCACATAGAAATTTGGAATAAAAAAACTGGAGTATGAAAAAATATATTACTTGGAAAGAGGTATTTGATAGAGCAAAATCTTTAAAAAATCGTTTAACAGCTAAAAACCTTAAATATTATGGCGTACCAAGAGGCGGACAAATTGTAGCTGGTATTTTAGGAAATGCAGTTGATAAAATAGAAGATTGTGATATTATAGTAGATGATTTAATTGATAGTGGTGCAACATTAGAAGAAGCCGCCCAATCTGCCCAAGCCCAACTTATCACCATTGAAGGGATGAGCATAAATGGGCTTAATGAAAATGATGATTTGGTCGATGATATTGCCACCAGCACAGGTTTCCGTTCTGCCGTTTGGCAACAGGAGATCGGCATTGAAGGTATGCTGATCGCGGATGAAGATAATACTTATTTTGCTCTGCGAGTAGATAAGGAAACCGAGGCCAGATCACGCGACTTGGATGAAGTCATAGATCAAGCTAGCGCGGCGTGGAAATTGGAAACAGCGATTACCGCGGCTAGAACACAGGCCGAGGATATTATTGCCGCCAATGATTTTGCCGCCGCGGTTACATCCGCAGGTGCGGTGCTAGAACAATCTTCCCTCTTTCTTCAATCCGGTATTGGTTTGGATCATGAAGAAGCCAGCCTCATCGCCTCAGCCAGTTTTTCTATTGAAGTCGGTGATAAAACTCTTGTGGAAACAGGTGGTGATTCCATGATTGTTCTAAAACTGGATGATGTCATCGCCGGTGATGAAGACACTGTGACCTTGCGGAAAAATCAATTATTGGATGATTTCAAAAATCATCTGGTGGCTGACACCGAAGATGCTATCGCTAATGGCCTTGCAACACTTCATGAAGTAGAGGCAAACCCCAATGCGGTTGTTCGACTTTTGATCGGGTCAGTTAACTGATGCGTAT
>CAJXMP010000074.1 GCA_913056515.1 uncultured Lewinella sp. | reverse complement strand
TAGAACTGCAGAAAGCATAAAAAAACCCCTTCAACTAAGAAGAGGTTAATAAATAGTGGTCCCACATGGGCTCGAACCATGGACCCCCTGATTATGAGTCAGGTGCTCTAACCAGCTGAGCTATAGGACCTGCTTCAACAAAGATGAAAGATATCTCTTTCATTTGCAATTTCAAGCTCGGCAAAATTAACCCAAATTGGATGTTTTCCAAAATTCACCCGTTTTTTTTGCGAAAAAAAGCAGATCCAACCGTATGCCATTTTACCTACTCTTTTTAAGGACTATTCTAAACCACATTAATAGTCAGCATTGTTTATATTTGTAGCTTTAAAGCCGAAATTATTTGATCAACAATACACGAAGTTAAATCATGAGAATCCTTCTGTTTATATTTTTGAGCCTAACCTTTGTTGCTTGTTCCAGCAATGAAAGCAATAGCTCCACACCGAATACGACCGCTGTTTCCACTAGTAATACCAGCGCTACAAGCGGTACGCAAGGTCCTATTATTGATTCTGGTACTAAATACGGGCCCACTAAAATCGATGTGACCGTGGAAGGTATGTCAGGTGGTAATGCCTACCTGATTGGTATGTACACTGATCAAAACTATAGAGTAGACTCCGTGGGCGTGGACAGACAAGGTCGCTTTACTTTTGATATCAAAGAAGGACTACCAGCAGGTTTGTATTTTGTAGTCTTCCAAGACAATAGAAACTTCCAACTGATCCTAGATAAAGACCAGGTATTCTCCGTTAAAACGCGCAACAATTCGCTAGGTAGCGTGGAAGTAACCGGAAACAAAGCTTCTGAATTACTCTACGAAACCAGAAACGTAGAAACACCAATCAATAACTCCCTTTCAGCAGTTGAAGCACAACTGAGAGAAAAGAATCCATCAGATTCAAATTTCGAGAACTTCAAAGCACAAAAAGCACGAATCCTTGCGCAGAAAAAAGAAGCATTCGACCAAATATTCAACGCCAACCCAGGCAACTTCTTCACCATCTTTAAAAAAGCAGGGCAAAATCCCAATGTAGATTTTACCTACGACGAAATGGGCGAAAAAGATATGGTCAAGTACCTTTGGGATTACCGTCAAAACTACTGGGCTGATGTCAACTTCAATGATGGCCGACTACTTCGTACGCCTGTTATTCAAAACAAGCTTAAGAACTACATCAACAAACTAACTATTCAGCATCCAGATTCACTCAAGATCTCCATAGACTTCTTGATGAATAACGTCATGGACTCACCAGAATACTACAAGTATTTTGCCAATTGGATTGCGATCAACTTCGAGCCTACAGAAACTAAACTGATGGACTCACAAGCCATCTACGTGCACATGGTAACCAATTATTTCACACCTGAAAAGGCCGTTTGGTCTACTCCAGCTGAAATTCAAGCATTACAAAATCGTGCCGGTGAGATGAGACAAAGTCTTGTAGGCCTTGCTGCACCAGATGTAGTATCCACCAATCCTTCCGGACAGACGAAGTCTATCTATGAGATGAATCAGGATTACATTGTAGTATACATGTACAACCCTGAATGTGAGCACTGTCAAGAAGAGACTCCAAAATTGCTGAACTACTACAATCAAATGAACAAAAAAGAGTTGGGTGTTTTTGCCATTGCCATCGATACAGATGATACCAAATGGAAAAACTACATCAGCAAAGCAGGTATCCAAAAATGGGTGAATGTCCATGATCCAACGAATCAATCCATCTATGGAAAATACTTCGTAGACGTAACACCTGAACTTTATTTATTGAATCCAGATCGTAAAATCATTGGTAAAAACTTGAAGACGCATCAAGTACAAGAAATGATTGACATGGATAAAAACAGACGATAATGAAATGCACTAAAGCACTACTCATCATATTTCTCCTTGGCCTACAAGTTCATCTACACGCTCAATTCCAATTTGGATTCCGAGCTGGATTGAATTATTCCTCGGTAGATGAACCTTCTGAATTACACCCCATGGGTGGTACGCCACTAGAATCTTATCAAAATTCTAGAGGCTTCCACTTGGGCATGTCCTTCGGCTATGAATTCTACGACTTCCTAGGGGTACGAGGCGAATTCCTCTACAATCAAAAAGGATATCAATACCTCTATCAAGGTCCAGCATATCAGTTTTTTAATTCTGCCAATGGACAAAGAGTACTTACTACTGGAGACAAAGTTACAGTAATCGAAAATTCCAACGCCTATATCGATTTTCCGATTTCCTTCTATGTAAAGCCGATTCAAAAACTGGAGATTTCTGCTGGAATAGGCATTGGCTTTCTGGTTTCTGCTTACGGAAATGGTGTGACCAACTACAACAACATCAGCGGTAATGTAGCAGATCAATCCTGGGAACTTAATTACAACTATTTCCGGGACGAGGCAGGACAAGGAATAACTACGGAAGAGAATACCTTTTTCGTAAATGGTGCCCTCATCAATGGTTTAGTATCCACAGGAGCCTATTATGATGAAACGGAATTAGATGGAAAATACTTCAACGGCGTCAACATCAACATCCACGGTGCCTTGACGTATTATTTGAATAATTCGGTCTATCTATCGGGCAGATACTTTTATGGCCTGTCGGATATCACCAATGATAATTACTCCTTCATAAAAGCTGAACTAGACGACAATCAAGCACGAATACCAAATCCAAGAGATACGCGATCACTCTCGACGCAAATCTCTCTCGGATTTTATTTCTAAAAAAAGGAGCTCAATGAGCTCCTTTTTTTTGTCTAAACTTAGATAGTAATAAAAAATTTGTATTTTAATTATATAAAAAATCAACCTCAGCCAACCACACCCCACAAAATCCCTTTTTGAACACGCATTAAATGTCCTCAACCGATGTCTAAAAAAATTTTCTCCCTAATCATTTTAGCCCTGCCCGCCATATACATAACCCTTTGTTGCTTAGGCCCTAAAGATATTTTTACCCTCCAGATCACTCAAAATTTCAAGGCAAGTCCAGAAGAATTATACGACCCTATCAATAATTTACAGAAGTGGCCTGATTGGGCGCTCTGGCTGTGCAAAAAAGAAAATGCCAACATCACATTTTCCAGAAATCTAAGAGGGAAAGGAGCCGTGATGGAGTTTTCCTTAGTCAATGGTAAAGGGGAACTTGAAATCATAGAAAGTGAGCAAAACAAATTAGTCCACACGCGCACCTCCTTTAAACATTGGAAAGGTAACCTTAACTCTGAATACACTATTAAGCCTTTAAGCATAGATAGTACACAAATACAACTCAATTTATACCATTCAGAGAAAATCGCTTTTTTCATGAGGGGTATCTTTCTACTTACACATGGAGAAGAAAAAATCTATGACTCCACCCAAAAAAGTCTAGCCAACTTACAAGTCTATATTGATCAAGCAAAAGGACTACGAGCCGAATCAATAAATACCAAATGACTTGGGACTTCTGTTTATCCTAGCTATCTTACTTGCACATAATCAACCGTTTTGTACATGTCTATTGCTAAGATATTCCTAGGTTTAATCACGCTAGCTGTAGCAGAATACCTTTTATTGTGCGTACTCTATCAGCCATCGAAGGGTCCGATAGATATGCTGGATTGTACGCCGACCCAGATCTACAATCAACTCGGCGAAAAAACAACTATTGAACTCGATAAATGTACCTACCAATTCACCCTATCCCACACGGAACAAAACATCCAGTTGGAAGAAACGCAAAGCCCCTCTTTTCTCCAAAAAGGATGGTACCTTCTAACCAATAAAAAAGAACAACACCAAGAGCAAGTCCTAGACCTGCTACAAAGCAATTGTACTACCTAAAAACAAAGTACACCAATTCCAGTTGTTTTAGCATCTATAACATAGTGATGCCAATGTCATATTGTTTATCTTTGTGAAAACTTAAAATAATGACCTTCAGATTTATTTGCTACATATCCGCCTTTTTTGTCTTGGTCTCTTGTGGGAAAGAAACCTCTAATTCGATAGATAATGCCGCGCCTCGTACAACTAAGACCAAGTCAACTAAAAAGGAGATCGCAAAAGGAAGCTTGAGTAAGATATATATCATAGCAGATGATAGCAATTGGGATAATGCACTGAAAGATAGCATTAGCTATTATTTCCAGTCTGCCTTTCCCATCCTCCCAGCTCCAGAACCACTATACGATTTAATGCGGTATACCACCCAGGAAATCAAAAACAAAAAGGAGCGTAGAGAACTGAGAACATACCTCATGCTCATAGACATGAATGATCCTGATGCACTAGCTACGCAAATGGCCCTGCAAGATGTGGGACCAGCAAAGGCGAAAGAAATTCAAACAAATAAACAAGCCAAGCTCATTATTGGAAAAAATAAATGGGCGGATAATCAGATCATCATCTATGCCTTTGGATATGGGCAAGATCAGATCATTGAAAACATTAGAGCCAACTTCAACACCATTGACAAAGCCATCCGACAGGTAGAAGAGCCCGCTAGGCAAAAATCAATCTACCTATCTGGAACAAATAGTGAAGTCAAAAGTGAAGTTCGGGCAGCTATGGACATCAACCTGGAAGTACCTTCCGATTACTTCCTAGCCCTCAATGACGAAGCAGGAGAAGTGATTTGGTTGAGAAAAGAAACCGATAAGGTGAGCTATAATATCATGATCAAAGACATGGGAACCTTCGATGAGGCTAACTTCAGTAAAGAAGGTATGAAAGCAATCCGTAATGAATTAGGACTACTCGTGAGCTCTAACCAAGAGGATTCATACATGATCATCAATGACATTGACTTACCTATAGTCATGAGCTCCACCAGCTTCAACAACAATTTTGCCCTAGAAGCAAAAGGAATCTGGGAACTTGAAAACGACTTTATGGGTGGACCTTATATTTCGTATATCATCCACAACCCAAACACGGATCGAGTGATCTTCATTGATGGATTCGTACACGCTCCAGGCGAAGAGAAAAGAGACCTGATGCTCAACCTGAAATACATCATTCAAACCCTGTCCTTCTAAAAAACAAAATCCCGAGCGTTGAACTCGGGATTTTGTTTTATTCAGGCATCAGAATCTTCAAAATAGCCATGGCCGCTTTCGAGATTTTTGTACCCGGACCAAATACTCCCGCTACTCCTTGCTCGTATAAGAAATCATAATCTTTCTGTGGAATAACCCCACCTACTACCACCAATATATCAGAACGACCGATATCAGCTAAAGCTTGTATGGTTTGTGGTACGAGCGTCTTGTGTCCCGCAGCTAAAGAAGATATCCCCAAGATATGTACATCATTCTCCGCTGCCTGTTGAGCAGCCTCCTCCGGCGTTTGAAACAATGGACCAATATCCACATCGAAACCTAAGTCAGCAAAACTACTCGCAATGACTTTTGCCCCTCTATCGTGCCCATCCTGTCCCAGTTTAGCCACCATAATACGCGGTCTTCGACCCTCCGCCTCAGCAAATGTATTCGCCAAAGCTCTAGCCTCTGCAAATGCTTTATTCATATCTACTGCTTTTGCATACACCCCTGAAACGGCTTTTCCGGAAGCGACATAGCGACCAAAGGCATTTTCCATAGCCAAGCTAATCTCCCCTAAAGTAGCCCGTACACGAGCTGCCTCCACAGCCAATTCCAGTAAGTTACCCTCACCAGTCTTAGCCGCAGCTTCTAAAGCTGTCAAACAAGCATCCACTTTGGATGAATCCCTACTAGCCTTTATGCGTGCTAAAGACGCCAACTGCATCTCTCGAACTTCGGTATTATCTACCTCCAGCGTTTCCAGGTTTTGTATTTCTTGTTGTTGATAAATGTTCACTCCAACGATTTGCTCATAGCCCACATCAATCCGACCCTGCTTCCGAGCTGCAGCTTCCTCCACACGCATCTTAGGGATACCCTGCTCTATAGCCTTAGCCATACCCCCCAAAGATTCAATCTCCTCCATGTGCGCCCAAGCCTTATCCATTAAATCTTTGGTCAATCGTTCTACATAATAAGAACCCGCCCAAGGATCTACCGCCTTGGTAATATTAGACTCTTCCTGAATGATCTTTTGGGTATCTCGGGCAATCTTTGCCGAAAAATCAGTAGGAAGCGCAATCGCCTCATCCAATGAATTGGTATGTAGACTCTGCGTACCACCCAAGGTAGCCGCCATCGCTTCAACAGTCGTTCGAGCAATATTATTAAACGGATCCTGCTCTGTCAGACTATAACCTGAAGTTTGACAATGAGTCCTTAATGCCATAGACTTAGCAAGCTTCGGCTCAAAAGTACGAACCACCTTTGCCCACAACATTCTACCCGCACGCAGCTTGGCTATCTCCATAAAATGATTCATACCAATAGCCCAGAAAAACGAAAGGCGAGGTGCAAAATCATCAATCTTCAAACCCGAAGCAATCCCTGCACGGATATATTCCAATCCATCAGCAATGGTATAAGCCAACTCCAAATCCGCTGGAGCACCCGCCTCATGCAAGTGATATCCAGAAATAGAAATTGAGTTAAACCTAGGCATATGCTTAGAGGTATAAGCAAAAATATCAGAAATGATACGCATGGACGGAGCAGGTGGATAGATATAGGTATTACGCACCATGAACTCCTTCAATATATCATTTTGAATCGTCCCCGATAGCTGCTCTTTAGATACCCCCTGTTCCTCTGCTGCTACAATGAAAAAGGCCATAATAGGAATGACCGCCCCATTCATAGTCATCGAAACAGACATCTGATCTAATGGAATCCCGTCAAATAAGACCTTCATATCCTCAATAGAGTCGATAGCCACACCTGCCATCCCCACATCACCACGTACCCTTGGGTGATCAGAATCATACCCCCGGTGCGTAGCCAAATCAAATGCTACAGATAGACCTTTTTGACCTTGAGCCAGATTGCGCTTATAAAAAGCATTACTTTCTTGTGCTGTCGAAAAACCCGCATACTGACGAATCGTCCAAGGACGAACCGCATACATGGAGCTGTATGGACCTCTCAAATACGGGGGTAATCCTGAAACATAAGACAAATGCTCCAAGCCCTCCACATCCTCTGGCACATAAACAGACTTGATTGCTATACCCTCAGCAGTGTCCAAGGTGGTATCGGGACGATGGTTTTTATCCCTGAAGGCATGTTCTTGAAAGGAATGGTTTTTATAAGGATTGGCCATAAATGCTATTAATGATCATAAAGTATGGACACAAAATAACTAATTAATCTCAATTTGCATGCGACAGTTTAGAATGCCACTCAACTATACCCTGACTCAGGGGTAAAAATACCTTTGAACTTTACTGCACAAGAAGTACATTTGCATCACAAGAATCCTTTGAACGGTGATAGAGTATAAAAGAAAGGTATTGGAGAATGGCTTGACCGCCATTGTGCATGAAGACAACAGTAGCCCACTAGTTGCTGTGAATATACTGTATAAGGTGGGATCAAAGCACGAAGACCCCAACCATACCGGCTTTGCACACCTCTTCGAACACCTCATGTTTTCTGGCTCCGCCAACGTAGATTCTTTTGATAACCATATCCAAAATGCAGGTGGCGAAAACAATGCATTCACTAATGCAGATCTGACCAATTTCTATGACACCATTCCTGCAGAAAATCTGGAAACGGTGCTTTGGTTAGAATCCGATCGAATGCTTGCACTCAATATCGATCAAAAAAACCTCGACATACAGCGCAAAGTAGTCGTGGAGGAATTCAAGGAAACCTGCTTAAACCAGCCCTATGGAGATGTGCATCACCACCTAGCTAGCCTTTGCTATAAAAAGCACGGTTATCAATGGCCGACCATTGGGAAAGAAATTGCTCATATTGAACAGGCAAAACTCAACGAGGTGCAATCATTCTTTCAGCACTATTATGGCCCCGATAACGCCATCATTGCACTTTCTGGTAATATTACCACTGAAGTAGGATTCGATTTGATAGAAAAATGGTTTGGAGACATTCCAGCCAACCAACAAGTGATTCAACAACCAGCGGAGGAACCTGAACAGGAGGCATTTAGATCAAATACGGTCTATGGCAATGCCCCCATCGATTCCTTATATCTAGCTTTCTTGTGCCCGAAACGCGTAGAGGCAGACTTCTACATTTGTGACCTTTTATCCGATGTATTGTGCAATGGAAGATCGTCTAGATTATATAGTCGCTTGTTCAAAGAAGAAAAATTAGTCAGCCACATCGATTGCTACCTAACGGGTGCGGTGGATAATGGGCTATTCATGATAGAAGCAAAGCCAGCGGATGGCGTGAGCTTAGATACCCTGCGGACCGTTATTTGGGAGGAATTAGAGAAACTCAGAACAGCGCTTGTAGGGGATGAAGAACTCACCAAGGTCAAAAACAAAGTCGAAAACTCCATCGTTTTCTCCGAGATGAGTATAGTCAACAAAGCCATCAACCTGTGCTTCTTTGAAGCCCTGGGTGATATAGAGTTGATCAATTCAGAATCTCAAACCTATCAAGACATTAGCGCAGCACAACTGCAGCAGTTTGCGCATCAATTCTTCGTACAGGAAAAATGCTCTGAATTGATCTACTTACAAGACCCTAAACTTACAGTCGAATAAGGCCAAAGTCACTGGCTTGCTCCACCACTACACGATACTTGCCCCGATAGGGCTTGACCTGTCCTCGCACAAAGACTAGGTTGTCTTTGAAGGATTCAGTAAAGTTGGATGACATTTGTTCCGCATCCGCCTTGGAGATACTAACCACAAGTGGCTGCTCTTTATATTCGGTAGTCAAGTACAAGGTGTAGGTCTTGCTGTTTTCAACCACTTGCTCCACACCTCCACAAATCGTGTAAACCGTTTCGCTATCAGCCAATAGATTCAAATCCGCTGTATTGCGTATGCCTGCTGGCAACTGATCAACTGGAATAACTCCAATCTCTGCTGCTGGCAACCACTCCATCGGATGAGCTGCTGACTCTACAAAAGATTCTAGTCGATCTTCCAAGCCAACAAAGAAATCGATGCCCGTTAAGTCCTCGATGTCATCAATAGAATAATAGTAATCAATCAGCTTTTCAGAAGTAGACACGGTCTCATTTGGCAAAACAAATCCAATTCCCCGCTTCAAGATAGGATCTACCACCACTTTATAATAAGCCCCTGGAATATCAATACCAGAATCCGCCAAAGGATTTTCCTTAATAGAAGTAAATACAGGACCAGTTGCCACGTAAAGTAGGTTCCCGGTTTTGTTGGCGTAATCTCTCAACAACTCCTCCATAATCCGCCACTTATTGCGATTCAAACCGGACAATTGTGGAGACATATTGGAGTAATAAAAAGACTCATCCATGGCTTTTTGCCACCAATCAAAATCAGCAGAAGGTGCCATATGACCTCGATCATAGGTGATCCCCTCTTCCAATTGATTCAACTGTCGATAGTCAGCAGCAGTGGCAGACTGTGTAGCCACTTTATCATCCTCTTTGAAATTGTTTTTCCGCTTCGTACCGTAATCCGAAGTCCTTGGGTAAATGATATGTGCTACCCACTCCGGTCCTTCGGAAGCTTCATCGTAATTCAAGACCATAGCGCTATGTTCCACTAGAGCAGATGCAGCATCTGAATCAGCTAAAGTGTAGGCCCCAATCTTGGAAAAATCGACATTACGGCGTAGAAATTCAATTCGAGCTTCTAATGCTTGTTCCCGAGCTCTAAGTTCTGCTAGCTCAGCATAATAAACAGCCAAAGAATCGGCATACTGCTGCGCTTGTATAAAATCTGTAGATAAAAGCATCCATAAGGAAGCTAGCACTAATTTGTATTGGAGTTTCATCAATCAGGGTTTTATTTAAAGTCCGAGCTTGTTCATGGTTTTATCCACCTGAACAAAATCTAAGTTCAAACTAAAACTTATTTGCTTAAAGAACGAATCCTGTCCGCTAGATAAATATAAATCTTGCAGATTCTCCGAATGTATAATCGGGAAGTAAATCGACAAGATATCTAGTGGCAGTTGGAACGCAATACCACCCGAATACCAGATGTTTTCAGGACCCGTTGCATCCAATGGTCCTGGAGCAGAATAAGCCAAATCAAAATAAGGCTTCAAAGGTAACTTCAGTGGTAAATCTACCGGAAGATCGGCCATTAGATTCGCCGCTATCATCATGTTATTACTGTTGCCTGAGATACTAGAGAAAGCTCTAGGGAAGGCATTCTTAAATCCAGCATCCCGAATCACCACCTGCTTGGACCAAAGCCCATCTTCCATGTTACGACCTATGATCTGATCATCATACCATGCATCATCCAACTCATGTCCATTACCGGTCAACTGAAAAGCACGTCCCGAGTCAGAAAGGCTATTCCGATTTTCATTAGAGATAAAATATCCCCCGAACATGCGCAATCGAACATTACGACCCTTGTCATAAGTGAAGTCCTTATTGAAGGTCAATGAAACCCTAGAAAAGTCTCGATCAAAGTCACTATCTGTGGCAACCAATTGGCGGAAGTTAGCCTCCAAAGACCAAGAATTGACTGCACGACGCGTTTGGAATTCATAATTGGCATCCAAAATCGCGTTACCCTCGTACTCAAAAGCACTAAAGTCACTACCCACAAATTGAGCCTCTTCCTGCTTCACATCTAAGTAGCGGACCGTCAAGGCAGAATACGCCCCTTTTGCCCGATTCGCATTAAACAAAAACTGTAATCTTGGAGCATGCCTTCTATACCGTTGTAAGTAGTCGTTTTGAGCGGCATTTTGATCAAAAATGAAACTCTTGAAATTATACCCCAACTCGATGCTTCGAAGCATCTCATTATTTCGAACGGGTATGGTCCATTTCACATCTCCTATCCCACTCAAGGTTCCATGTCTAAATCCAACCACAGGCATGAGCATATACTTGAATCGGTGTGCCGGAAACTCATAGTTGTGTAGGATGGGCGCCAACATAAATCCTTCATAGGCATTCCCAAAAGGCAGTGGTAACATGTAGATATCATTCTTGCGATCTCTATCGATTCCAGACAACATCCGGAAGCCCGGCTTATCCACTTTCTTCAACAATCCACGCATCGCGCTGTAATTATTGGAACGTACATACTCTGGACTTTGATATTCAGGGTCGATATGTACTCGAGTTGCATTGGATAGATTCATTCGAATCTCTTTATCGCCCTCAAAGCCTTCTACCCAAACATCATCTACGATCTCATCTCCATTGAATGCCACTACATGAATAGGTGCATCCATCACCCCCTTGTTTCGAATAAGTACGCGTTTGTCGGATACCGAAACCACCTTATAATCCATCGGATCCTCACTGCTCATCGCATGATCAAAAATCCAATCGTAATCCAAGTCAGAATGATTCTCCATCACCAATTGCAAGTCTCCTGGACTCGGATGCTTGAACTTCCAAGCCTCAAAATAAGCGTGCATCATACTATCCACCGCTTCCTCGCCTAAGTACTCATCTACATAGGACCATAAAAACGGAACACGCACATAAGCACCCAAGAAGTAACAACCCTGCCAAGTATCTTCGGCATCCGTACTCGGTGCTTGAGCGGCATTTTGCTTCACCAAAACCTGATACAACAATTCATTCAAGTCATAATCTGTATCCTTAGCTAAGAAATTGGGTAAGCT
>CAJXMP010000073.1 GCA_913056515.1 uncultured Lewinella sp. | reverse complement strand
AAGATTAATTATGACAACACAGCAAGTCCCTATCGCTGAAGCCAAGCTGCACTCTTACTTTTAACGACATAATTTTGGTTAGTAAAGGCATCGTATTGAAAATCTAGATACACTTGGTCTTCGCCAATGATAGCTTGGCCAGGAATATAGTTTGGTGAAATTAAACCCAGTTCATAGATATATGGATAATTTGGCCCATAGTGTATTTGTACAGGAACCAAGAATTCTCTTTTTATATCGGTGGGTAAATCACCAGTAATCCTGACTTTAATCATATCAATCTTTCCTGGTCCATTCTTCACCGTAAAATATGTTTGCGTAAAGGTTTCTACATTCCCATTAATTAATTGGAAACCTATAGGCGTATCGCAATCTGTACAAGGGTCTCCAGCTGAATAAGGATAAATGTAAACACGCATCCCATCAGGGTCAGTAGTGTATCCAGTAAAATTGTAATAAATGGTTTCCCCAACAGCACTCACATTAGTTGGAAGAACTGAAGCTAATCCAAAAGCTGAACTAATATTATAAATATCATAGGTATAAGCTGATTGAGCACACAAAGAAATGGTAAGACTTAGAAAAGTCATCAAGGAGGTAAATAGCTTTTTCATAGAACAAAGGAAGTATTCATACAAATAGGGTCTTGACCCTATAGTAATTTTATATTAATGAAATCGGTTTATTAAAAATCGTTTGCACTATAGCATTAGTATTTCAAAAGTAATTAAAATAAATAATAATCGAATACGATTATTGTTTATATAAAGGATAAAAAATGACTTATTGAATTTCTTTTGTCACTAAGCTTCTAGTTTTCGATTTATACAGCTACTTTTTTTTGAAAAAAACATTCTAAACATTTCCACGAATTACTTTTTTTTATAAATTTGCATCGCTTAACGGCAAATCGGTTAGACCTATGGTGTAATTGGCAACACTACAGTTTTTGGTTCTGTCATTCTAGGTTCGAGTCCTAGTAGGTCTACAAAAAAAGCCTCGTTTTTACGAGGCTTTTTTATTTTTTATTCTTCCGTTAATCATTCGCTACCTGAGTTGTACCTGAACCTCCACTCATAGGTGACCAGTGTGTAGATCTAATCTTCCAATCATCACCTTCTTTAACAAAAGTTTGAGATACTCTCGTTCTATAAACTTTAACCGCATCTGAATTTTTAGGCTTTATACTTCCTTCTGAATAATAGAAAGCAACTGCTGCCTTCCCAGGAACAAGACTAATTACTTCAATATGCTTTCTAGTTAAATTTTGCTCGCCACCATTAAAGTCACGACCATCAGGTTGTATTTCTATCATAAGCCCGCCACTGGACCAAAATTCAATTGCGCCTTCTGCCGAATAATTATTTTCATAATTCCCAGCATTTGCCTTCGCCTGCTCGTCTAGAATTAAAGCTTTTATTTCACTAACATCGTTTTGAGCTTGAGTTTGCCCAAAAGAAGCCATTGGTACCATCAAAAATGCAAGACAAATTAGAGTAGTAATTCTTAAAAATTTCATAATTAATTTTTGTAGTTAATAATATCTTACATGAAATAAGGGAAAGCTATAAGTCGGGAATTAAAGCTAAAAAATCAAAGGTCTTCTAACCAAGGAGAAGATTAACATAATTTAATTAAAATACTTCTAAACTGATAATAATGCCATTATTAATCTATTATATAGAATAAATCATTTGCCATTGATCAATTGAGCATATTTTCTGTAAGTAGCACGAAAAGCAGCTGAACTGTATTCGAACTGAAATGACATTAAAGTCTTTAATTCATGTAACAAAACAGACTCATTTTTTGCAATCCTGTATATTGTTTCAACGGATAAACATTTGATTGCTGCTGCAGTCTGAATATCCTCAAGTAGTCTAAAACATCGATCCAGAATCAATCCTTCTTGCTCTTCAGAAAATTCTAAGACCCTAAAAACATGTAATAGATTCCGCAGGATGGCAGGAAGTGTATCTGCTTTCAAAAAAGAAGCCACTAAAGCAGGGGCATAAGCTTGTAAATTGGGTGATTTATATTGTTCTGTGAGCGTATTTAATGCCCAAGATGCCCTATCACTATACTGTTTATTATTGGCCACAATCAGATCCACACAATCTTGTAATAATGCGGAATCATTATACATGAGGTGCGCCATCTCAATGACATCCGATTTGTTACAAACTGCTGATAATCTTGCCTCTAGGTCCATCATCTATTTTGAAGGTCCAAGTTCTAAGTCTATGGTCAACTCTTCCCCATCACGCACAACTTTAAGTCCAACTTGATCACCAACTTTATAGTTTTCCAAGGCTAAAATCAAATCACTGCGATTATTGATTTCATAATCTCCAAGGCCGATAATGCGGTCACCCCATGAAATGGAATTTCGTATTAAAGAAGAAGGGATAATTCCAGCACGTGCAGCTGCACCATCTTCCAGGACTTGATTAACAATTACACCTTGAACATTTTCAGGATTAAATTTTTCTTGAATCATCGTTATTCCAAGCGTAGGACGCTGAATGCGACCATATTTTTTTAATTCAGGAATAACCCATTTCAATAAATCAACTGGTATACTAAATCCAATACCTGAATAACCTCCTGATGGACTTATTATGGCCGTATTTACACCTATCAATCGACCAGAAGAATCTAATAAGGGTCCACCCGAATTACCCGGATTGATTGCTGCATCTGTTTGAATAATGTCTGGGATTTTAATTTCCCCAAACGAGGAAGGAGAATTGATCTCGCGCCCTAATGCCGAGATAACCCCAGTGGTAAGGGTATGATCTAAACCAAACGGATTTCCGATGGCTATAGTAGATTGACCTACTTTAAGCGCAGCAGATTTACCAAGCGTTAATGGCTCTACCTTTTTGTCTAGTTCCTTTATTTTCAATAGTGCCAAATCTTTGGTTGGAGCCTCTCCAACTAATTCTGCCTCAAAAGTCTCTCCTCCAACAAAGGTTACTTCAATTTTTTTAGCGCCATCGATCACGTGCCAGTTGGTCACAATATGTCCTTCTTTATCCCATACAAATCCAGATCCAGACCCTTGAGGAACTTCCATTATATTTCTAGAAAAATAATCTCGTCTATAAGCAGATGTGTTTATAAAGACCACTGCAGGAGAAGTATTTTCGAATAATTTAATCAGTGCTTTTTCACTATCATGAAGATTTGGCATAAACACTTCTTGTTCCTGCTCTTGCACTGGCTCCGAATATGTTACTCCCTCCGGATTTGTTCCTACAACTTGGTCTTGCTCCAAATAAGTGTATACTCCTGCACCAAAAAGTAAAGCAAACGCTCCAATCCAAATATTACTATTCATCCTTCTTGACATTTATGTTCATGTATTTTCTATCTCTATATTAACGCCTGTACCTGTTTCAAGTATACTAGGATTTAGTTTTTTTTCGAATAATTAGAAGAAAAGGCCACTTTCCTCGACTAATTTGGCCAAGATATCCCGGGAAACCGCTGCATAAATAGATTTAATTCCTCTCCATCCAACAAATATCCATTAAAATACACTCGTATCCGTGCATTGGGGTAGCCTAGTACATCCAAACTATTTTTCAGTGTTCGAGCTTGTCCAATTTGCTTAAATAAGCCTAATTGAAAACTCAAACTACCTCCAATTGGATCCGAAGTTATTGTCAGTGGAGGATACCTCGAAAGGATAGCTTCACTTGTATTTGACTCCTCTTTAAGTACTTCAACAGTATAGGTCATTCCAGCTCTAAACTCCATGAGTTCATTAAATTTTTCATCTCGATTTAATGAATCGACATAAGGCCATTGATATTCATCATTAATATAATCCTCGTTTATAGACCAAACCAATAAATCAATTCTATTATTGACCATATTCGCTTGATCTGAGCTACCTCCACGTACTTTAGATTTAGCCATTTTGTATTGACCTCCAAAGACTCTTATTCGAACTCGACCCTCAGAAACGCCGTTATTCGTCAAAAATTCTTTGACCTGCAGCGCCCGCTGATAATCGAGATATAAGTCAGCCGGTAATAAATCAGCCTGATTAGAATGCACTTCTAGAACCAATCTCAAATCTGAATCATCCGTCAGAATTTGAGCGACTTGGTTTAAGTACTTTTGATTTTCATTGGACAAAAGCACTGAATTATATCCATAATAAAGTGGATGCCAATCAAAATATTCGCCAGCTACTTTCTGTTCGCTTAAATCAGTAGAATGTCCAAAAACAGATGAAGAGATATTACTCCATTGTGCTTGAATTTGGTCTTTAAATTGAAAGTTCAAAATATCAAAGCCCCCTTGACCACCAACTCGATTACTGGCTAATAAAGCAGATCCACCATCCAAGGATAGCACCATTTGGATGTCATCACCTGTCGAATTAATGGGTTGACCTAAATTCTCAATTGCTGACCAGGATGAACTATGCTCCAGAAAGACGGCCTTCATTACATCAAAGCCCCCGTAGGATAAAGCTGGATTGTTCGAACTAAAATATAGTGATTTCCCATTCTTGGCTAAAAAAGGACTAATCTCATCATAAGCTGTGTTGACAGAAGGACCTAAATTCTCCGCTGAAGACCATTTCCCATTTTCAAAAAACGAGATATATAAGTCATATCCTCCGTATCCTTCTAATTGATTAGAAGCAAACAATAAAACTTGCCCTGAATAGAATACGGGTAAACCAAACACCGCAAAAGATTGATTTATGGATGAATATGGACTAGGAGATAAATCCCTTTTATAAATATTTTGATTAAAGGTATCGGCATATATTTTAAGTTGATCTTGCCTATTCCCTTTTCCAAAAAATAAAACTTGTCCATCAGCCGAAAAGTCTGTTAATATCTCATTTGAGGTACTGTTTAGTAAATAACTTAGGCTGTTTGAAACATAAAATCCATTGGAATTTTTCTGCGCCTTAAACATGTCAAAAGTGTAGGATCCATAGGCCTTATCTACTTGACCCATTTCATCTCTAAGGCCACCTATACTTTTTGCACCAGCTGTTGAATAGTAAAAAACATCATTAAATTGCTTGGAATATACAGGCTTTAGCTCATTATTTGGGGTATTCAAGTCTGCTAAGGATTCAAGATTTACAATATCTGTTGAAACCGTATTATTTCTTCGGGCGTAAGAACAACTCAATAAATAATCTTTTGCCTTAGATCGTAAGGGGTTTTTAGCTGAAGCGTTTCGAATAAAATTCTTGTAGGCTAGTATGGATGCATCATAGGACCCTAGTAGATGAAGGTACCAAGCTTTATAGAATAAATAGTCTTCTGGCAATTTTCCTTTGGCCTTTTGTTCGATAAGGAGAGTAAGATCACTGGCTTGTTCCATTTGTCGTTCATGCACGGCTGCATTCATAAAGCTCAACAAATCATCCATATCTACTTTTGAAAGAGCTGTCAATTTGGAATAATGCATATAAGCTGTAGACGTATTGCCTTCTTCCATGCATCGATCTGCCATTTTAATCAATTGCTTATTGCTTTGAGCTGGCAAGTTTACAATAGATAAAAACAAAAGCAGGTAGCAAAAGTAAAATCTCTTGCTACCTGCTTGGTGTATAATAGGATTAAACCCCATAAAAAGTAGATTGATTTTAGTACAATCTATTATATTTTTCTATTAGCGTCAAATTGTTCTAAATAATCGCCAATCTTTCTCAAGAAAGAACCACCTAAAGCACCATCTACTACTCTGTGGTCATACGAAAGGGATAAGAACATCATGTGTCTTGGTACGATGACATCACCAAACTCCGTTTCCATTACAGCCGGCTTCTTTTTAATAGCACCAGCAGCAAGAATAGCAACTTGAGGTTGATTGATAATTGGAGTCCCCATAACGTTACCGAAGGTACCTACATTTGTCAGTGTAAACGTACCACCTTGAATTTCGTCTGGCTTTAATTTATTGGCACGCGCTCTATTTGCTAAATCATTGACCGCTTTGGTAAGACCTAATAAGGATAAATGATCCGCGTTTTTGATTACTGGAACTATTAGGTTTCCAGATGGAAGCGCTGCTGCCATTCCAACATTCACATCTTTTTTACGGATGATATTATTCCCCTCAACAGATACATTAATCAGTGGATAATCATGGATAGCTTTTGCCACTGCCTCCACAAAGATTGGTGTAAATGTGATTTTTTCTCCAAACTTAGCTTGAAATTCATTTTTGATTGAATTCCTCCAGTTTACAATATTAGTCACATCCACCTCAACGAATGAAGTAACGTGAGGAGAAGTAGCTTTAGACATAACCATATGCTCAGCAATCATCTTACGCATACGATCCATCTCGATAACTTCAGTCTCTCCTGATACAGATGTTGCCACCTTTGGAGCTTCCGTTACAGATGGTGATTGAGGTTGCTGAACTATATTCTGTAAAGCATGTCCATTACCTCTATTGGAAACATAAGCTAAAATATCTTTTTTAGTAACACGGCCTTTCTCACCTGATCCTGCGATATGCTCCAATTCAGCCATACTAATGTTCTCCGCAGCGGCAATATTCTTTACTAATGGAGAATAGAATCTGCTGGAAGCACTAGTATCAAGTTTAGCGGTTGTAGCTACATTAGACACAGCTGGTGCAGCTTCTGGAACTGGTGCTGCAGGCACTTCTTTAGTCTCTGCGGGCTGTTCTACAGCTGGTGTACTTGCTACTACTGCATCAGATCCTTCCGTTGCAATAATGGCAATAACTTTTCCTACTTCCACCACGTCATCTTCTTGAAAAAGTATCTCAGCGATTGTTCCTTCCACGGGTGAAGGCACTTCAGAATCCACCTTATCTGTAGCTATTTCTAGAATTGTTTCATCAATTTCAACACGATCACCTACTTGTTTTACCCATTTAAGAATGGTAGCCTCAATGATACTTTCACCCATTTTGGGCATAATCAACTCAACTTGTGCCATGTGTTTCTAATTAGTTATTATTTTGGTATTAGGCCTAATGTGTATACAAATTTAGTGTTTAAATTAGGGTCTAACAAATAAGTGGCTCAAATATTACACTTTAGTAATGATCCCTTACAAACTTCCACAACAAGCCTAAAGCCTTATTTGCACTATATTTTATGTTCTCCTGTCTATTCTTTGAAACATTTATTAAGTAGGTTTTTATTTCAGCATTATTTCCTACTGCGATCCATACCGTTCCGACGGGTTTATTTTTTGTTCCTCCTGATGGTCCAGCAATGCCACTAATGGCAATTCCGACGTCTACTTTAAGGTTTTTGAGCAATCCGGAGAGCATTTCCCGTACCGTTTCAGCGGATACCGCTCCATGTTTCTCCAGCGTAGATGATGCTACATTTAATCGCTCCATTTTCAAGGTATTGGAATAGGTAATCGCAGCTCCCTCGAAATAAGCAGATGATCCAGCATTATTCGTAATCAGGTGACTGATATACCCTCCGGTACATGATTCAGCTGTACCCATCATCAATCCTTTTGATTGTAATAATTGACCCAATGCTAGCGGAAGACTTGTCTCACCTTCACCGAATGCAAGCGGTCCTAATATTTCCTTTAATTGGATAAAACTTTGCTCTAGTTGCTCTATGGTAGCTGAACCTACTAGACTCAATCTAACCCTTACTTGCGCTGATCCAGGCAGATAAGCTAAAGCAATTCCATCCGGTAATTGAGCTTCAAAAGATTCCAATAATACAGCTATTTGACCTTCACCCCTTCCAAAAGTTCTAACGGTTCTATGCTCTACGGGAGATAAATCACTATATCGTTGTTGTAAAGCTGGGAACACATGCTCCGTCATGATATGCTTCATTTCGTATGGAACCCCCGGCATGGATACAAAAATTTTTCCTTGATATTCCATCCACATACCCAAAGCTGTGCCCATTTCATTTCCTAACAAGGTAGCAGTAGAGGGAATTAGTGCTTGTTGTTTATGCATCTCTAGTGGCTCTTTTCCAAAGCGATTAAAGATAACATTGATATGTTTCCATGACTCCTCTGAGTGTACCAGCTTATCCCCTATAAATTCTGCTAATGCTAGTTTAGTCACATCATCTTTTGTAGGCCCTAAGCCACCCGTGATTAAAATAATATCTGCATCATTTTGGGCAGCTGCCAGACCTTGATGAATAGCACTTAACTGATCAGAAATGGTATAAATACTTTTAATACGAAAACCCAATTTATTACCAGCTTGGGCCATCCATGCAGAATTAGTATCTACAACTTGACCAATTAATAATTCATCCCCAATGGTTACAATACTGATATTCATACACTAATTGATTATAAACTGGACTTCTTTATTTTGGAAAAAGTGCGTTTCACGCTCTTTTAATATCATAAGTCTTCCTGATTGGTCTACCCCTTGAATGATACCTTCAAATCGTTCTCCAGACGCATGTATAAAAGTTCTTTTACTTCCTTTTCCCAATAAAAATGATTCGTATTGTTGACTAATAGCTTTTGCCTTGTTCGCTTTGAGTAACAAATAATATTGTTCCAAGTTTTTTATATACTTAAACAGTATGTCAAGAATATCAACAGATTGCCCCGTATCTAATCTAATCGAAGTTGCTTTGTCTTTAAGCTTTACAGGAAAATCCACTTCATTGATATTTAAACCTAGACCAACTATAACATCTTTTAATTGACTGCCTTTGAGGTTGTTCTCAATCAATAATCCAGCTATTTTCCGGGAACCTGAATAAATATCATTCGGCCATTTTATTCGTAGATTATTCATTCCAAGATCTTCTAAAAGGGCAATGACAGCTAAGCTTGTAATTTGGGTAAGAGAAAACAATTGGTCTGGACGTAGAAAAGTGGGTTGAAGTAATGTAGAACATAACAAATTTAAGCCTGGAGAAGATTGCCAAGCTGCTCCCATTTGACCTTTACCTGCACTTTGATAATTAGCTATTATAACAGTGCCTTCAGCTACCTTGGAAGTACGAAGCATTCCTTTAAGATGCTCATTAGTAGAATCCAAGGAGTCAAATTGACGGATTACTTTTCCTAGAAATAAGGTATCTGAACTGCTCAAAGCTTAATTATTACTTAATGAAGCTGAAAGATAGTAAAGTGTTTATTAAATTTGCAGGATAAAGCAGAGTAGACAAACTAATCCTTTATTGATTAGGTTAAATATGTAATGCTATTATTTATCCATACTCCAACGGGTGTGGTAAACAAAAATATTTCATTTGAATACAATATTAAATCAAGCGGATTTGGTTACAGAACAAAGTATTAACGAATTAATTGTTGATTCTATTCAAGACATTAAGGGGAAAAATATTATTAAACTGGATCTAACCAATCTCGCAGATGCTCCTACCAATACATTCATTATTTGCGAAGGAGAATCTTCTACTCAAGTCAAAGCAATCTCAGACAATGTAAAATTGCGCCTGAAAAATGAATTGGGAGAGCTCCCAATACATTCAGAAGGACAACAAGACAGTTCAAAGTGGATTTGCATTGATTATTTTACAACGGTGGTACATGTTTTCTACCCAGATACACGAAAGTTTTACGAACTTGAGGAATTGTGGAGTGATGCAGGTTTTACCGAGTATCAAGACCTGTAGATAGATTGTAACCCGAATTTAATCTAATAAATCAAACATCTGCATTAAACTATTGTTACCTAGTGGTAACGATATCAATTTATAGTTAATGGAAAACAATAAACCGACAAATCCAGATAAAAATAAGAATCCAATGAAGGGGCCCAAGATCAGACCTGTTTGGATTTATGCTGGACTTGCATTTATGATAATCATAGCCAATATTATGGTTATGGGTGGCGGAAAGAAGGAGCTCACAGAGCAAGAACTATTCCAGAAAATATACGCTGGTGATGTTAAAGAAATACACATCATTAAGAACAAGGAGTTTGCATATATTACCCTAAATAAAGCTGCTGCTGAACAAGAGCAAAATAAAAAGGATTCTCCTAAGGTAACTTATGGGAATACGCAGGATTATCATTTCAAATTCACATTCGGATCCATTGAGAACTTTGAAAATAAGCTAGAACAAGCTAATCAAGTTCTTGAAGAAGAGAATAAACCTCTAGTTTCTAAAACCTATGGCAACGAGGTCAGTATTTTTGATAATATTGGATGGTTATTACCAATAGTCATACTTGTAGTTATTTGGGTATTCTTATTTAGACGTATGGGCTCTGGAGGAGCAGGACCTGGATCACAAATCTTTAACATCGGTAAATCAAAAGCAACCTTGTTCGATCAAGGATCTAAGGTCAATATTACTTTTGCCGATGTAGCAGGCCTAGACGAAGCTAAAGAAGAGGTGATGGAGATCGTTGATTTCCTAAAGCATCCAAAAAAATATACTGCCTTAGGTGGAAAGATTCCAAAAGGGGTCCTTTTAGTGGGTGAACCAGGAACAGGTAAAACACTTATGGCTAAGGCCGTTGCGGGTGAAGCAGAAGTGCCTTTCTTTACGATCTCAGGATCTGACTTCGTAGAAATGTTCGTTGGTGTTGGTGCATCGAGGGTTCGTGACTTATTCAAGCAAGCACGGGAAAAAGCGCCTTGTATCATCTTTATTGATGAAATTGATGCCATAGGACGAGCTAGAGGAAGAAACAATATCCAAGGAAGTAATGACGAGCGAGAAAATACGCTTAACCAGCTATTAGTAGAGATGGATGGTTTTGCCACGGATAAAGCGGTTATTATCATGGCAGCTACCAACCGTCCAGATGTATTAGATTCAGCCTTATTGCGTCCAGGTCGTTTTGATCGTCAGATCGGTATTGACAAACCTGACTTAAAGGGAAGAAAAGCCATTTTTGAGGTACACCTTAAAAACATCAAAATTTCACCAGAGGTTACTGCTGAGCAATTAGCGGAAATGACTTCTGGATTTGCGGGAGCCGATATAGCGAATATCTGTAATGAAGCTGCACTAGTTGCTGCTCGTAGAAATAAAACCTCTGTAGATATTGATGACTTCAATCACGCACTCGATCGTGTAATTGGTGGATTGGAGAAGAAGAATAAGATCATAGCTAAAGAAGAAAAAGAAATTATCGCCTACCACGAAGCTGGACATGCTATTTGTGGCTGGTATTTAGAACATGCTTCACCTTTAGTGAAAGTAACCATTGTTCCAAGAGGAATTGGAACACTCGGATATGCACAATATTTACCGAAAGAAGAATACATTACACGTAAGGAACAACTCCTGGATCGCATGTGTATGACCTTTGGTGGACGTGCCGCAGAACAGAACATCTTTGGTAAGATTTCAACAGGAGCCCAAAATGATTTAGATCAAATCACCAAAATGGGTTACAGTATGATCTCTTATTTTGGAATGAATGATGAGGTGGGGCAGGTATCCTTTTACGGGCTTATGAATGGACAATGGCAAAAACCATACTCCGACACAACTGCTTCTATGATTGATGCCGAGGTAAGAAAGCTTGCAGATCAGCAGTATCAAAGAGCACAAGATTTATTGAAGGAACGTTCCAAAGAGCTAGAGATACTTGCACAAGCACTACTAGAAAAAGAAGTGCTGCTAAAAGCTGATGTTGAAGCCTTGATTGGGCCTAGACCTTTCAAGGAAGTCACTTTGGAAGAAACAGATGCTGATACAGCATCAGAAACTACAGAAGAAACAGAAAGTAGTATATAAAAAAAAGCTGGTCAAATTTGACCAGCTTTTTTTATCCTATATA
>CAJXMP010000072.1 GCA_913056515.1 uncultured Lewinella sp. | reverse complement strand
AATATATCAAATGCACCCAGGTCTTGGATAGCAGTTAATACAATTACAGCAAGTCCCGCAGCAGGTCCACTTACACCTAAGGCAGAACCACTCAAAACACCTGCCACAATACCGCCGACAATACCAGCAATGATACCTGAAAATAATGGAGCTCCAGATGCTAGGGCAATCCCTAAACATAATGGAACAGCTACTAAGAATACAATAATAGAAGCTGGGATATCATTTTTCAGATTAGCCAGAATACTAGTATTAGTTGAGCTCATTTTAATAGATTTTTCTTTCTCCAACAACTCAGTTGAGTTTTCGTTGAACGGTTGATAATATTCCTTACTTTACAAATATAACAACTATCTTGAATAATAGTAATACTATTATTGACAAACAAAATAATTTTAACAACAAAAGCATTATATTTGATTTGTAAAAACATTTTCTTTAGCGTATGGCAGTAGGCATCCAAATATCACTGAACGAAAAGCTTTACCTCAAAGACCCTCAGGAAACCACTTTGGGCAAGAACATCATCAAGGACAGTATCTTGTTGATTGAAGAGATAGGATTTGAAGCTTTTACCTTCAAAAAGTTGGCCCTAAAGATGTCCTCGACAGAGGCCTCCGTTTACCGATATTTTGAGAATAAACACATGCTTTTGTTATACTTAGTCTGCTGGTATTGGGAGTGGGTAAGCTTTTTAATAGACATGAATACCCGCAACATCATGGATCCCAAAGAGCGTCTTAAGATCATCATCCATACCTTGATTTTTGCATCAAAGGAAAACCCTTCCATCGAATATGTGAATGAGAGTGTACTTCATCGACTGATTATTTCCGAAGGAAGTAAAGCCTATCATATCAAGTCCGTTGATCAAGAAAATAAAGAAGGTTTCTTTAAGGATTACAAGGCACTAACCGCTAAAGTGGCTGGCGTTATTTCAGAAATTAATCCAGACTTCCCTTATCCTAGAGCACTTGCGAGTAATTTATTTGAAATGGCTAATAATCATATCTACTTCGCCCAACATTTACCTCGATTGACCGATGTAACCGTTGAAAACGAAGACTTTGCTGAGGTAGAAGACATGTTAGAGCATTTTGCCTTCAAGATCTTAAACTAAATTATTCCCTGTTGCTATTGCGTATATATCGAGCAGCTGATTTCATTTGATTTTTATTCCCGTTTAATAATGGCATCATCATAAAGGAATAAGCCTGTTTCTTATCCGCTTTCAATTGGTATTCTTTTTGAGGTAAGGCCCACCAACTATCATCACCTCCTAAACCTCGCTGACCCAAATCAATATGTACTTCCGTTAATGCTTTTTCTACTATATCAATAGTATGTTTAGACCGATTACCAGTTGCATAATCTACTCCCTCCGTTATGTCAAAATCGTTTTGCTCCATATGCAAAGCACTGAAATCAAAAGATTCCTTTGCTTGCGCTACAAAAAGTAGTCCATTTCCTGAATCATCTGTTATCCCCATCCATCTATTATCCACTCGATAGCCATTTTCCTGCGGACGGATATATGGCACATACATATCGGTTACTGAAGTTTGGAAAAGGTCCACAAAAGTAGATGCTTTTCGATCGGAATAATTCTCCCAAGGTCCTCTACCGTAATACGTCACTAGATTCAAATCCACAGGTACTTGCATCAATAATCCTATCCTTGGAATATCTTCTTTCACCTGACTCATCCCCAATTCAGCTTCCACCTCTATTAAGCCATCTCCATGTATAACATATGCTATTCTAAAGCTGGTTTTGGCTACTGGTAAGCCGTAAATAACGGTTAATTTAACAGCTGTTTCTTCCGCTGACCAATTTAATTGTCTCAATTCTAAATGCAGCCCATCGTACTTCCAACTAATATTCTTTTGGTGCATCTTATTCCCATAATCATTATCCGTTACCGCCCGCCAGAAATTGGGATAAGGCCCCATTTCTTGATGCAGCCATTCGCGACCCTGCCATTGATAACTGATCATGCGCCCGTCTTTTTTGCGAAAAACTACAGCTAAATCCTCATTGAATACGGAGAATTGATCTTTATCATCTACCCACTGTACTGTAGACTGAGGTTTTAAAGCTATAGCTTCTTCCTGTTCCAACTCTTGAACCCTTAATTGTTCCCGAGCCAATTCATACCCTTTAGGTAATAAGCCCCAATCCGCTTTCAAAACAGCCGCACACTCCACCATATACTCCGTATTGGGCTCTATGGCTAAATCAGCTAATGACAAGCGAACTAACTGACCCGTATGTGGTTCCACTTCAATATCGTCCATCACAATACTCCTCAGTGTGTCTCCTTCTGCTTTTACCTGGAAATGGAATTCAAAAGCGTTCAAGTTAGTAAAGTCATATAGGTTTTCAATCAACACCCGCAACTGATTATCCCGACTCATTCCTTTTTTCCTGAAATTGATAAACTCATGCGCCTTTTTTACCTCATACAAGCCTGGTTGAGGGGTGCGATCCGGAAATACGATCCCATTATTCAAAAAGGTATTGTCTGTAGGCATATTCTCTCCGTAGTCGCCACCATAGGCATAGTAGCGTTGACCATCTTCGGAAAACTTATAAATGGACTGATCTACCCAATCCCAAATAAAGCCACCTTGAAGATTATCGTATCGCTCTATCACATCCCAATAATCCTGAAAATTCCCAGTACTATTCCCCATAGCATGTGCATACTCGCAGGGTATAAAAGGTCTATCTGTCAAGGCTTGTCCCATCTCCTCAAACTTCTTTGGACTCAAGTACATAGGAGCGATAATATCTGTATTGCTATCCATATCGAACAGATTACCATCCGACTCGGTATAAGACCGCTCGTATTGAATAGGACGCTTAGTCTTATCTAATGCCTTCATCAAATCATACCCTTCATGAAAATTAATACCGTTACCAGCCTCATTCCCCATGGACCAGATAATAATCGACGGATGGTTTCGATCTCTGCGAACCATACGTTCCATTCGATCTAAATGGGCTTTTTCCCAATTGGGATATTTGGCCAATGAATACTTTCCATAATACATGCCATGTGACTCGATATTAGCCTCATCAATCACATAAATCCCATACTCATCACATAACTCATAGAATCGACTGCCTCTTGGATAATGGCTCAGCCGAACTGCATTGATATTATGCTCTTTCCACAACTGAATATCCTGCATAATGAGGTCTTCTGATACGACATGACCAGTATTAGGATCAGTTTCATGCGTATTTACACCTTTCAAGGTAATCCGTTGACCATTTACTAATAACAGGCCTTGTTTGATCTCCACAGACCGAAAGCCTATCTTGCGATTCACTTGTTCTATCAGCTTCCCTTTTTTATCTTTTAGATGTATAGTCATGGAATACAGATACGGATGTTCAGCACTCCAAGCCTTCACCTTAGAAATATCCCCTTTAAAAAATAGGGTATCCGTTCCAATAAGCGTATGCTTTTGTTCCCCATAAAACACCTCTTGCCCACTAGCATCCTGGATAGATACTTCAGCCAGCACTTTCTGTCCACCTCGCTGCTCCTTTACATATAAATCCAGTTCAAAAACTCCATTTTGGTAGGATGCATCTAGGACAGAATAGACCTCAAAATCTTGAATTTGAGTATGTGGTCGATTGTAGATATATACGTCCCTTTCTATACCGCTTATACGCCAAAAATCCTGACACTCCAGATAGGATCCATCTGTCCATCTGAATAACTGAATCACTAACTGATTGGACCCAACTCTTAAAGCCGAACTAATATCAAATTCAGCAGGCAACTTGCTTCCCTGGGAGTATCCAATATACTGTCCATTAAGCCACACAAATCCCCCCGATTTCATAGCTCCAATATGTAATATCGATTGTCCAGCTGACCAGTTTTTATTCAAATCAAATTCCTTCACATAAGTACCTACTGGATTATATTGATCGGGCACATTTCCTGGATCGGCGGGATAGATATTGTCTACAAATTCCATATCCGCTGCAATAGGATGTTTGTGATCGGCAAATTCATATTGGTGGTTTAAATAGATCGGAATACCGTAACCTTGCACCTCCCAATTAGAAGGCACGGGAGTATCATCCCATTCTCCCACATCAATGGTTTTTCCCACGAAATCAATGGGACGATCCTTAGGATTACGAACCCAATTAAACTTCCAGGTACCACTGAGTAGTTGGTAAGCATCCTTTGCTGGATATTCTGCTACAAATGAAGCTCGGGCAGGTAGTTTATTTTCTGCTATGACTTGTTCATTTTCAATATAGGATTGATAGTCTTTTATTGGATTAAATTGTTGAGCATGAACATTCCCTAAGCCGGCTATACCAATAGCTAGTACAACCATTAAACCAGCTTTTTTATTCTTCCTGATTTGTATCGCGAAAGCCACACAGGCCAACAAGTAAGTCCCAATAAATATCCAATGTAGTAAAGAAGGTTCAGCCCCTTCAAAATCACCTTTGGCTCGTGCCAAATAAGTAATAATCATCACTAAACTCACGTAGTAAAAATAAACCAGCTGCATCCAGACCTTTAGTTTTTGAAAAACCCAAGGAGCAAGTATTATCATAAGATAAGCTAGAGATCCTCCTGCCAACTTTACGGGGATGAGTGTTATATCATTGATCCATACATTCCCAGCTAAAAATCCAAAATGAATCAGGTGTAGGATGGTGAATACTTTTAAGTAATTCATGAATGGACTACCCGATTCCATTTTATTGGGTAAAGGAGTAACATAGAGATAGAAAACAACTAAAAAGAGCACCCCTGATAAGCGACCAGAATATCGCGCAGATAGTCGAAGTACCTCGGCAAAATCATGTGCGATCAAATGACTAATAATAAGGATGAGTAATTCTGCTCCGACTCCTAAAAGCAGTAAATTTTTAAAGGATGTTTTCATAATGTCCTACTTGATATTGAATACATGGTCTTTTAAGATATCAAAATCAAGCTTAAAAACTGTCCTATTTTTCCAGATTCAAATCAAAAGCTTCTACTTCGTGGACCTCTCCTGCTTGCATATCTTGTATGGTCATACCACCAATTCGATATCTCACCAATCTCAATACCGGAAAACCAACTGCAGCTGCCATTTTACGAACTTGCCTAAATTTACCCTCTGTAATACAGATGGACATCCAGGAAGTCGGACCGTGGCGCTCGTCTCTAATTTTCTTTGCTCGTTCTGGAAGCTTGGGTGCCTGTTCCATCCGAAAACAGGTCGCGGGGGAGGTCTGAAAGGCCTTTCCATGAACTTTAATTTCTACGCCTGCTCTAAGTTGTTCTATAGCTTCATCTGTAATTAAGCCATCCACCTGAACGTAATACTCTTTTTCCACTTTTCGCCCCCTGACTAAGGCACTCGCCTTACCATTAGTCGTCAAAAAAAGTAAACCTTCCGAATCCTCATCCAATCGTCCAATGGACATAGTACCCTCTGGAAAATCATGCAATTCACCCAGTAAACCTTTGTTCTTACGACGCTTTTGCATATTGACAAATTGAGACAAATAGCCATAGGGTTTGAACAATACGAAATGGCGATGCTTTTCCTCCATGCTAATCTTCCCTATTTACTTCATCTATAGAAAAAGCCGGCATACAAAGTGCCACATAATGACAGGCCTCATCAAATGGATTCGAATATTGGATGCGTGTTCCACCTTTGATTAAAATGGACTCCCCGGCTTGTAAGATGACTTCTTCTTGCTCATCAATGAGGATGCGTTTTCGTCCCTTGAACACAAAGGTCACCTCATCAAAAGTAGGTGTTTGATAAGGTTCAGACCAATGAGGAGGAGCAATCATATGCGCCAGACTAAAATCCGTATCCTTTGAACTGGCTAGACCGAAATGTTCTCTAATCACTTTACCATCTGTGGTAGGCACAACGAAAGGTGCGGTTTGCTTGAAGTATTTCATATCAATAGTTATTCTTCTTTAACTGGAATTAGTGCAATAATGTTTGCACAAGGTCTTTCACCAGCATGATCAAACGTTCCATTATCACTTGGATGATTGACTACCCCCATTCCTCTAATCCACATAGTGGTGGATCCTCCTCCATCTAAATTTAAGGCATCATCACAGCCTAAAGCTTTTGCCAAAACTTGTAACTCCTGAATCCGCATACCTGCTGCATGTTGATTCCGTCCATCCACTGTTACAAATAGCACTTCTTGCTCCAAAGTAGTACATACAAAACTTCGTGGATGCCGATTGGTATTAAATGTAACTGGTTCTATATCAACAGGCTGTTGATCTTTTAAAATCCACGGCCCTGAAACCATTATGTTCGGATAGCTTGCCACAGTATCAAAAACAGTCCAATCCAAATCCGTTGGGGCATCTAAAAAAGTAGCTTGACCGCTTTGATCCACAGCAAAAGCCCCAGCATCTAGAAACTTATATTGCCCTATCTGACTGTAGTTGATGACCTGACCATCCACTTTTAGATATTTGACTCCACCGCCATTTTTTATATCGAAAAAAGACCCGTTAATCGCTGCTATAGCCCCTGCATCGGAAGCCATGGCACTAGTCAATCTATTGGAATCTGCATACACTAGTTGAAGAGCAAAATCACTAGTTGTTCCGTCCCAACTTAAAACGGTTATGGATTGCTTGCTATCAAATAAATCATCCCATTGATGTTGACCAATATATAGTCCTTGGGCAACGGTGTCTGTAAACCATTTCGTTTGCTGTAAAACCTCTGGCACTTGCTGGGCTACTAGCAACTGAGCAGACAATAGGAATCCCAAAAGGTATATATTTCTCAATATGGATAGATTTATTAGGTTGATCTTTGGTATAAATTACAAGAAAAGTCCTCAAATTTCCGAATACCTACTTGCAAAAATCCTTGAGTTTCGTAATAACTACACAATGCAGGATTAGCCGAATTACAATCCAATCGTAGCCATGGATAGCCTAAATCTTTGGCTTGATTATGAACTTGCTCAATGACCTGCTGACCTATTCCTTGACCCGCATATTTTTCTAAAATGATCAAAGAATGGATATAAAGCGCCTCTTCTGCTTGTTCTCCCCAATACAAGAGATCTTTTGACATAATCCGAATGGCGCCAAGGACTTCTTCTTTTTCGTTTACCACTAAAAAGAACTCTTTCGATTCAAATCCCTCCTTAATCCAAGCCAAATCTTCCTCTGTAGGATCCAACCAATTTTGCCATTGATCTACACCCTTCTTTTGCAAACGCAAAGCGGACTGTCGAAGGAAATCCAGCACAAGCTTTAAATTGGTCCCAACTGCAGGTTTTAATCGAATTTTCATCCAACTTGGCATTAGTACACTTAAAAATTTATTTCTCCCACCAACCGCGTTGATCGATATACCAAATCTTGATGGCATTTTTGATTCGCTTACGCATCAACTTTATGCTATTCCTCCGAGGCTCCTGCTTTTTATTCCAATTGGTCTTATTGTAATGAGGTAAATCATTTTCAGGCATGGGTTTGCCTAAGAAAGGACATAACTTTTCCCAGCTTTCTCCTTTTGTAAAATCGATCACTATAAAGTCTTCCGGTCGGTCTTTGAAATACTCGATAACTTCCTCATTATGCTTTCGGTAAACAGCAATTGTATTGTCCTTATCATCCATTGGAAGCCCTTTACCTCTCCCATAGATCCATTCATGATGTGCACTTCTAAGATCACCAATATGTCGATTTACAGAACGATACCACTTTTCCTCATCCCGGATGGTCAATACAAACTTAGAGCCAGGATACAATCGATCTAAATCCTTGTAGATATAGTACCAAGGCGTATCTTGCACCGCATCATACGGTTTTAAAATACGGTCAATCTTTTTCCAATCTTTCTTAAGAATAGGAATTAAAGCTCGTGGTGTAGCATCCTTAACAGTATATCCTAGAATTTTTAGGGATTCTCGCAATGTAGAAGTCCCTGTCTTTTGAAAGCCAACACCTATCACCAAAGGTCTATTACCCATCTTCCTATTCTTTTACTGTAGCATACAAGATATAGGCCGCAATATAGCACTTTTCAAATTCAACCCACTTGAACAAAGATATTCCACAGATCTATCCTTCTATTGTTTAACCAACTCTACCCTTCTGTTCATTTTTTTACCAAATTCGGTGTCATTGGTAGACACCGGAGCTAAGGGGCCTACCCCATCCGCTATCAGTCGATCGGATGCAATACCAGCATTATTTTCTAAATATGCTTTGACTGCTTGCGCTCTACGCATGGATAAATCCATATTCAAGGCTAAAGAACCATCCATATCGGTATGCCCGACCACATAGCATTTGACATCGGAAGAAGTTGTCAGGTATTCAGCAATCATATCTAAGGCTGGCTTGGATTCTGGCAAAATATCGGCCTTACCCACATCAAAATAAATGCCATAGAATGCCATCTTACCATTGAGATCCATAGTCTCCTGAATTAGATCTGCATGGAGTTCTATCTCCTGCTCCATCACTTCCCGTTCAACAACCGTAAGCAAGTACCGCCTTCCTGTATTGGGAGCTGTTTTGACCTCTATCCAGATTTCCTTACCATCCGTAGTCTTTAGATAATAGTAGCCATATTCACTATTACGATGTTCAAAAACAATCTCCCCACCTTTCTTTTTGATTGCATTGGAATAATTACGCAGGATCTGCAGATAGGAAGGTTTTTCAACCTCTTTATTATTTGCGTCTTGATGTTCATAATTGATGATATATTTCTTCCCTTCCACTTGTTGAACTTCATCCCTATTCAATCGAACTTCAAGCTGATCAAAATCATACTCCCAATACTTGCGGATAAAATAATCCGGCATGCGGTTCAACAACTCATAATCCTTGCTGCCTTCCACATCAGCTCGCTGCCCAAACATCAAAGTTCCTGGCACGAGAAAGATTCCAATTAATATTACTCTAAGCATAACGGTTTATTTTTACTCAATAAATCCTTGTAATAAATTACAAAACAATGTATTTACGCTATTATTCTTCAAAAACATGTTTAGCATAATTATATCCTAAACGATCGTAATCTGCTCGAACATCCTGCAGTCGAACTTTAAAATCTTCAAAATCCTTATTCGCTGTATTCGTCCAAAGTGCTTCTGAAATAGCAGTCATTCGAGGTAATAACATATACCAAGCTTGCTCTTCTGTACCGATATACTCGGTCCATAAATTAGCTTGACCTCCTAAAATATAATTCTTTTTATCTGCTGCTAGTGACTCTGGCATTGGATCAAAAGCATAGACTTTCTCCACAGGCAAAAACCCACCAATGGCCAACGGTTCATTAGCCCGATCCTCTGATTGATAGTAATCAAAATAACAATGAGAGGTGGGAGACATAACCACGGTATGCCCTTGTTCCGCAGCCTCAATTCCACCTTGCGTTCCACGCCAAGACATAACACTGGCATTTGGGGCTAAACCACCCTCTAAGATTTCATCCCAGCCTATGATTTGTTTGCCTTTTGAATTAACAAACTGCTCCACACGTGTAATGAAGTAACTCTGCAACTCATGCTCATCCTTCAATCCTTCATCCTGAATTCTTTTCTGGCAATGATGGCATCTTTTCCAATTACCTTTAGGACATTCGTCTCCACCGATGTGAATGAGTTCCGCAGGAAATAAATCCATGATCTCTGTCAATACATTTTCCACAAAAGAAAAGGTCCCCTCTTTCCCAGCACAATACACATCGTCAAATACACCCCAAGTCTCCTGCACTATCTTTTCTTGCCCAGCCGCTTGCAAGGCCACTGATGCCTCAGACATCATACCATTATTAACCTGAGTGGGTTCACTTGGGAAGCAGCTCAAGCTCGGATAAGCAGCTATGGCTGCGCTACTGTGCCCTGGAAGCTCTATTTCTGGAATAACTGTAATATGTCTATCTGCAGCATAAGCAACCACTTCTTTTACTTCTTCTTGAGTGTAGAATCCCCCATAGCGTTCCTCATCATTACGCTCACCAGGGTAATGCCCGACAATGGTCCCATTACGCCAAGCACCAACATTAGTCAGTTCTGGATACCTCTTGATCTCAATACGCCAACCTTGGTCCTCTGTCAAATGCCAATGAAAGGTGTTTATCTTATGCATGGCCATAACATCGAGGTATCTTTTTATGAAATCTACTGAAAAGAAATGCCTACAAACATCTAAATGCATGCCCCTGTACCCGTAAACAGGTTCATCTACTATTCGTCCTGTTGGAACAACAATTGCACCATCCAAATCCGTATCTTTTCGAGTTAACTGCATTAAAGTTTGAAGGCCCCAAAAGACAGCACGCTCGCTAGCACCTACAAGTAGTATTTTATCTGGATGGATGTCTAAAGTATAAGACTCTTGATTAGACGAATCCGCCTCAACACGCATTTGAATTTGCCCCCCGGAACGCTGCCCAATTGCTACATCATATTGCTCCTCAAGTATTGCACTTAACCAAGCTGCTTCCTCTTTTAAATCTGCCGGTGCATCAAGTTTAACCTGATCGGACCATACAAACAATCCATCCATTGGCTCCAAAGATTGTACTTGCGGAATGATAGCGTAATCTGTTGGATTATTGGAATACTGGGCATATTCATTATAACATGAACTCCAAAACAACAGGCCTAAAAGGAATGGTATATATCTATACATAAGCGTGGTTTTATTCTAAAATAATAAAACCACGCCATAAAGTATGTGAAATAAAGCCACTTACGAATCCTCTAATATGGCTCCCAGCCCTCTTGTGTAGACTGTTGTTTCTTGACTTGCTTTTTATTATAGCGCCTAAATGATGCACGAATACCAATAAAACCAAGATATATCACAGCAAGCCAACCAAAAACAAGTACAATTAAAGCCAGTGCCTCAGACCCATTACAAGCTAATGAACAGGACAGCAAAGCAATGAAGGATCCGGCAAGATATGCGCCAATTAAAATCAATACAGTCAATAAAATAGCTTTCCACGACTCATCATTTTGATTAGATGCCTTGAGTTCTTTTTGAAGTAAGCGGGCTTCTTGCTTAATTTGTTTTTTAAACGCCCGATACTCTTTAACCATAGGGAATTTATCAACCTTCAACTTCCATTTTTCTTTGAATGTCTTGGGCTTATATACCACTTGCTGAGCATAAGCAGGCTCTTGATTTAATTTCGATGCACCACTCAAAAAACCACTAAATAAAGTAGCTAGTAGCAAAAAACCGAGGAAGCTTAGGGTGAAATCCATCCGCTTTCTTTGCCAATATGAATATTTAATAAAATGGATTTTGGCATATTTACTTGGATAGATCAACAGGGATAAAACAGCTAGACCAGCCAATATATATTTTACCGACCCGGGTATTTCTACTTCATAAAGAAAGGCCAATAACCCTAAGGCTAGGGCTAGTATACAAAGCATGCCATTCAATAAAATTAAAATTAGGCGAGTTAATGTTGGGTGGTCTTTACCCCAATAGGAAATAGCTTTAGCACGCATAAAGATTGGTTTACTTGTTCTAATCCCTCTAAGGTACAAAATCTCTCAGCAATGCTAGCTTGATATCTTGCTAGAATTGCAATGACTCGACTGAAAATGATTTAAAAAAGTATATAGACAGGTTTCAAAAAATTAATAGGCTTCCCAGCCATTGGGCCCAACACTTTCCTTTTTCGCTTTCCTCTTTCCATATCGTCTAAAGGCCGCACGAATACTAATGATTGAAAGATAGGCAATTCCTCCAATGCCTAAAACAGCAACAATCAATGCAAGAGCTGTTGACCCATCGCAAGCAATGGCACACGATAAGGCG
>CAJXMP010000071.1 GCA_913056515.1 uncultured Lewinella sp. | reverse complement strand
CTATGATGCAACAGTAGCGGCTGACGATAAATGCTATGCATTTGACTTTGGTCAAATTCCTGAGGCAGGACAGTTGTTTACTAATGATATTCAGGTCAATAGATGTGCAGATGCCGCTGGAGAGCCCACTGTTCCTTTATTCGACTCCGAACGGACAGTTTGGTATTCTTTCATAACACCTTCTAGCGGAAACGTAGTTGTAGAGGCTTTTTCAGATCCAATCAAAGAGCCTTTAGATATAGAGTTAGCCTTGTTTTCTTCTTCTGATAATACCTGTTCGGGTACTTTTCAGCTAGAAAAGACTGCTTATGATGCTGCATCTTTCGATGAAACATTGATTGGAAGTTGTTTAGAGCCCAATACGAGGTATTGGTTATTAGTAGATGGAGAAACGGATAATCAGAAGGGATGTTTTACTTTAAATATTTATGATGCGGGAGTTATTCCAACATTTTTTACTCAAACAGAAACACTTTGTTCGTATGAGTCATTTGATGTTGGTAGCAGTATTTATACTACTTCGGGCGTTTATCTCGATACCTTTGTATTGCCTAATGGATGTGATTCTATTCTAGAATCTACCTTACTTTTCTTACCGCCTCTAAATTTTAGTTTAATTGAAATTCAAGAGGCAACTGCTTTGGGTATTGATGATGCAGAAATAGAATTAATCTGTACTGGGGGTACTAATAATCTATCAATCAGTTGGGATGATGGTAATAACTCATTTACAAGAGATGATTTGGTAGGAGGGGATGAGTATTGTTTTACTATATCAGATGATTTTGGCTGTTCCTTATCGGATTGTATAACCGCTCCTTTTAATAATGATATTGTGCCTGTTGTCAATGTGCAAGATGTCGAATGTTATGGCGTCAATTCAGGTGTCATTAATATAGCAGCATTCAATGGATCCTTTCCATATGATGTGCTCATTACAGGGCCTAACGGAGTGAATGAATCCTTTCAATTACCTTTCGATAATATTGGCTTTGAACTACTGAATCTATTTGCAGGAACATATAATTGTACTATTTCAGATTCTAATAGCTCGATTAATTTTGATATTGATGTCAATCAAAATGATTCCTTATCCTACACCATTGCTAATGAATTGCCGATAAGTTGTTATGGGTTGTGTGATGGTTTAGTAGAGGTAGCTATTGCAGGTGGTGTACAGCCCTATTTTTATGCATGGGAAACAGGATCAACACAGGCAGAACAAAGTAATTTGTGTGCCGGAGTTTTTGATTTAAGTGTTACCGATTTTTTAGGATGTAATACGGTCTTTGAAATAGAAATTATGGAGCCAGATTCTATTGATGGTGATATTCAATTAATTTCTGATGTAGATTGTAAAGGAGAATCAAATGGAGCTTTAGCCTATGTTACTACCGATAATTCCTTGTCTTTTAATTGGTCAAATGGTCCTATGACTTTTGACAACAATGATATAGGTGCTGGCGTGTATTCAGTATTGGTATCAGATACCTTTGGCTGTAGTAAGGAATTATTTGCCGAGGTGAATGAACCTTTGTTTGAAATGTCTGGTGAAATTTTGGAAGTCAGTCCAATCAAATGTTTTGAAGATCAGAACGGGGTGCTAACTTCAGTAATTATTGGTGGAAATGAAGGGTATCAATATGACTGGAGTTCCGGCCAAGATATGGCTACTATTGAAAATTTAGGGACAGGAACGTATAGTCTAACGGTAGTTGATGAAAAGGGTTGTGAATTATTGTTGGATTATGAGTTACAAGAACCCGCTTTGTTGGAGGCAGCAGTGACCTGGAAAGATGTTCAGTGTTCAGATACGGATTTTGGGGGCAGTATTTTCGTTGAATATTTGAGTGGTGGAACAGGTATGATGGAATATTCGATTGATGGTTTCTTTTTCCAAGAAGCAGATTCTTTTGGTATGCTTGCACCAGGTGTATATGAGGTAATCATGCAAGATTCTAATAAGTGTCAATGGGTGGATATTGTCGAGGTGAGTAGTCCTGATCCTATATCACTTACCTTGGAAGGACCTTCATCCATTGTACTGGGCGAATCCTTGCAACTAACTGCAAATCCATTCCCAGCTGATTTAGGTTTAGAATGGTACATAAATAATGAAATTTTTGATTGTACAGATTGCGGTAGTCTACAATTAGGGCTATTGGAGTCAAGCTTATTTACCGTAATTGCTACCGACTCTTCCACTAATTGTTCAGTTAGGGCGGAACTTGATGTGGAGGTTCAGGAAGATCTAGACCTATTTTTCCCAAATGTGTTTAGTCCAAACAATGATGGTATAAATGACTTTTTCTATCCAGTTGAGTCTTTAAATACAGCCTTGGTTAAGTCTTTTGAAGTATATGACCGATATGGGCAGCTTTTGTTTAGACGAACAGATTTTGAGCCAGGCGTTGAAGAGCTTGGTTGGGATGGAATGGTTGGCGATAAAGCCTTGGATGCGGGTGTGTACACTTTCTTTGCCAATATGGAGTATATCAATGGAAAGGAGGTCCTATTTAAAGGAGCTGTCACTTTAATCCGATAAAAGTAGTCTATTTTACAGAAAGGCATTTTCATATAGTTCTACACTGTGTAGCTACCCTAAAACCTTGATTAGTATTTGTTTTTAATTCATAATTGTAAGGTAAAGCGGTAAATAAGAACCGTTTAACTCCAAAACCAACTATGAGCAATAAGAGCAATACTTTTCCTACAAAATGGGCGAATGCCTGTATAGGTGCATGTTTGTACCTAGCTCTTCTTTGCTTTTCTTTTCCACTTTTTGCTCAAAATCCATCTTTAAGTATTGGTCTTGCAGGTGTTGATGCTGCTAGTACCTCAGGTTGCGGTTATATGGACAGATTGTACGTAGTACAAGTACAAAACGTAACAACAAATACCTATTACGATTTAGATTGTTCCTTGCCATTAGGAAACATTAATCAATTAGGTGATGCACTTGTTGATGTGGTAAGCGTAGAGGTTTTGGATAATCTGACTGATGTTACTTCCCTTGAAATAGATAATACATATGATGCTGTAATTCAATCGAATCTATGCTATATAGATTCATTATTACCGAATCAAAGTATTAGTATACTATTAAGAGTGGAGGTTAATCCTAATACGCCGGGTCTTTTAGGCCAAACCGGTATACAAGCATCTATGAATGGTGCATTAGTGCCAGGAGGAAATGTAGTTTTATTAGATTATAGTGATGGTGGATTTTTGTACCATTTTTCTGCTATTAATATTCCAGGTGATACTGGAGGTGATGATGATCCACTTATGTTTGGTTTAGATTATTTGAATAGCCAAATATTAAACCTGAATGATAACATAAATATATCTGTTGGACCAAATTGTGCTATCGATTGGAATATAGATATGATAGCTGAAAACCCAACTAGTGGAACTACTGAGGCGGATTTGCCGCTAGGAGGATATTATGAATATACCTTGTACTCGAACAGTGTGCAGCTTATCGAGGATGAAGATATTCAAGAACATATGGGTGAGACCATATTGGTGAATATTACACATGTTCTTTCTTGTGCATCTTATTGGACGCAGATAACTGTAAATGACTTTTTGCCACCCGTATTCCAAGAGATTTATACGACTGATACAGTAAGTTGTTTTATGGATTTCAATGAAGTGCCTCCACCCATTGCAGTAGATAATTGTAGTGAGGTTACTTATCATTTAGTGCAGCAGCAATTTATTGATGAAAATATATGTGATGATCAGACCGAATTAGTTCGTAGAACTTGGTTAAGTATGGATGCCGGATTCAATGAAAGTGCACCCGCCATTCAAGATATTTACATCATTCGCGATTATGAAATAGATTTCCCAGATGATGTTTTGATTGAATGCTCTGCATATGCTTTAGATCAATCATTAACGGATGCATCTATCGGAGGTGCTGGTATTCCTAGTTCAACAGAAGGAGAATCTTTGACTGAATGTAACTATTCTTATGTTCACTCCGATCAAGTAATACCTACTTGTGCAAATAGTTTTAAAATTTTTAGAACATGGACCGTATTAGATTGGTGTACTGGAACCATTATAAATTCTAATGCTTCGGGGGAAGATAATTTTCAAATTATAGAAGTACGAGATACTCAAGCACCAACCATTGTTGTGCCTAACTTTACACTAAGTGCAACTGAAAATGGCAACTCGGGTAGTTTTAGTTGTTATTCTTTAGGATATATTCCAGCGCCTTTCGTTACAGATGAATGCAATGCATTTGAAATATATGTTATTACTCCTGTAGGAGAGGCTGTTTATTTGAATGGAATTGATGCTGCATCTGGTGCTCTTGTTCCTGAGCCAGGTTTAGGTTTAGGGGTGCACGAAATAGTATTTCAGGCACTAGATATGTGTGGTAATGTTTCAGAAGAGTCAGTACTTATTGAAGTTATTGATGATGTTACACCAACTATGATCTGCGATGAGTGGACACAAGTGGCTTTAAATAACCAAGGGATTGCCTTAGTAGATGCCATTCATCTGGATGATGGAAGTTTTGATAACTGTTGTATCAGTGGATTTGATGCTTCACAGGATAATGGTCTGAATTATAGTGAGACATTAAGTTTTGATTGTTCTCATGTAGGAGATACTATTGATGTGCAATTAAGGTTGACAGATTGTTTTGGAAATTCCAATCAGTGTAATGTGCTAGTTATGGTAGAAGATCTTATTCCACCAATTGCATTTGCACCACAAAATAATACCATCACCTGTTTGGACTATTATGAGTCGATTTTACCTGCTTTAGAACAATCTGATTGGAGTGTTCTAGCGCCGTTTGGTGACCCTCAATATTATGATAATTGTTTTGTTGAGCTTTCTGAACAGGTAGGCTGGGCAGAATACAGATGCGGTATAGGTATCATAACTAGAACATGGACTTCAGAAGATGAATTTGGTAATAGTGGGAATACTATTCACCAAGAGATAACAGTTGTTCCCACAGGTGATTGGTCTGTAACTTTTCCAGAAGATATAGTGCTTGACTGTGATGCTGGAGTAGATTTAGATGATTTGGGTCAACCTGATATTCAAAATGCTTCCTGTTTTCAAATTGCTACTGCTGTAACTGATCAAGTATTTGAGTTTCCTGGAGGAGCGTGTAAGACTATCTTTAGGAATTGGTCTGTAATTAACTGGTGTACATTCCCGGATGAACCAGCAGTTACGCATACTCAAGTTATTGAAATAATGGATACTGAAGCACCTGTGTTTGAATCAACAGACTATGTTTATTCTGTTCATCCAAATACCTGTGATGCTTTTGTTGATATAGCTATCAATGGGGTAGAGGACTGCTCCGACAGTATAACTGTGGTATTTGATTTGCCTTTTGAAAATCAATCTAATTGGCCGATAGGGATATATGATTGTATGGTTACTGTTTCAGATTGGTGTAATAACCAGAATACGCAAACCTTTGTCGTTGAGGTTATAGATGATGTAAGTCCAGTTGCTGTGGTGCAAGACCATTTGATTATAGATCTCGGAGGCGAAACTGAAGTTGAAGTTTATGCTAGTACTTATGACATTTCATCCTATGATGTTTGTACTCCTGTTACGTTTTCATTCTCTTCCGATCCTGCTGATTTAAGTATTACAGTGGATTGTGATGATTTGGGTATACTTCCAATAGAAGTATGGGTGCATGACGCAAATGGAAATGCAAGTTGGGTTCAAGTAATACTTGAAGTGACGGATAACATGGGCGTATGCCAGAGTAATTTGATTTTACAAGGAAACGTAAGTATGGCAAACGGTTTGGCTTTACCAAGTGTTGAGTTGTGGAATGTTCAAGGCTGGATGTTGGACCTAACTGATTTGGAAGGAAACTTCGATACGGAGGTAGTTGCTGAAGATCAGTATGTTGAGTTCGTGACCTCGTATTCAAATGTGGTTAATGGGGTTAGTACCTTGGATTTAGTTGCTATTTCTAAGCATATATTGAATATGCAAGCGTTTAATAGTTCATACCAATATTGGGCTGCAGATGTGAATGGTTCTGGAACTGTAACGACCCTTGATATGGTATTTATCCAAAAAGTCATATTAGGCATGTTGGATGAATTTCCCATTCAAAAGAATTGGCGATTTTTCATCAATGAAAATGCTACGCAACCTTGGTCACAAGAAGAAAAACTCGTGCTGTCCAGTCTATCCACTTTCCAGGATATTGAGGTGATAGGTGTTAAGCTAGGAGATGTGAATTTCAGTGCACAACCTGAATAAAAAAAGGGGACTTCAATGAGTCCCCTTTTTTTATTAATTCAATAGCTCATAAATACCTGCGATACCTTGGCCTCCGCCCACACAGGCCGTTACCATACCGTATTTATTGCCTCGTCTCCTCATTTCATTAAAGAGTTGAGTAGATAGTTTAGCACCTGTACAACCCAAGGGGTGTCCTAATGCTATGGCTCCACCATTTACATTGACTATATCAGGATTGAGATTAGCTTCTTGGATAACCGCAAGTGCCTGAGCAGCGAATGCTTCGTTTAACTCAATCAAATCAATATCATTCAAGGTAAGTCCAGCTTGATTTAAAGCTTTAGGAATGGCCTTGCAAGGTCCAATACCCATATAGAGTGGATCTACACCAGCAACTGCGCAAGAGGCTAATCGTGCAATAGGAGTGAGGTTATATTTTTTAACATACTCTTCGCTCACTACTAAGGTAAATGCTGCGCCATCAGACGTTTGAGAGGCATTCCCTGCTGTTACAACGCCTTTTTGTGCAAACACTGCTCTCAACTTACCTAAAGCCTCCACTGTAGTTGATCTTCTTACGCCTTCATCCATGGCAACGGTATGAGAAGTACTTACCTTTTTGCCATCTTTTACAAATACTTCTTCAACTTCAATGGGTACGATTTCATCGTTGAATTTACCAGCATCTATAGCTTTAGCAGCTTTTAAATGAGATTCATATGAAAATCGATCTGCTGCTTCTCTGGAAATACCATATTTCTTTGCAACAGCTTCAGCAGTAATTCCCATACTTACGACATAGTCTGGAGTATCTTTAGCCACATTATAGTTTGGTGCTAATTTATATCCAGTCATTGGTATCATACTCATGCTTTCTGTTCCTCCAGCAATATATGCATGCCCCATTCCAGCGTTAATTTTAGCCGCTGCGATTGAAATGGTTTCTAGTCCAGAGGCACAGTATCTATTTACCGTCATACCTGGAACAGATTCCCCTAAGGCCCTTACTGAGATCATACGACCAATTTGTAGGCCTTGTTCCCCTTCAGGATTAGCGCATCCAACTATGACATCATCCACTAAGGCTGGATCAAAGTCAGGGGTGCTATTCATAATATGCTTGATGACCTGAATAGCTAAATCATCCGAGCGATAATTTCTAAAACCACCTTTCTTTGCTTTCCCAACGGCAGTTCTATATGCTTTTACAATATATGCGTCCATGATTTTTTCTTTTTAGGTGGTTTAGTTTCTAAGTGGTTTTCCTGTACTTAAGATGTGTTGGATTCTTTCCAAAGTTTTCTGTTCCCCACATAAGCTTAAGAAGGCCTCCCTTTCTAAATCTAATAGGTACTGCTCGGATACTTGTTGTTGACTCGTTAAATCGCCACCACATAACACATATGCTACTTTATGGGCGATCTTGATGTCATGATCAGAGGCATAGCCACCTAGTTTTAATTCATTTGCTGCTGCATAGAGGGCTCCTAAACCACTTCGACCTAAGACCAAAATATCATCTCTTTGAATAGGTTGAGTGTATCTTTCCGCTAACTGTAAAGCATATTTTTTAGCTTCAGCAATGTTTGAAGATAGATTAGTGACCACTTTATCCTTATGGTTGAAATAGCCTAAATCATATGCCTCATAAGCAGATTTAGAAACAGATGCCATTGCAATCGTTCTAAATCGTTCAATAAGCGTAGGAATCATAACATCTCCTTGGAAAAATGAATCGGATGCTCTTAATGCAAATTCTTTTGTTCCACCACCTCCTGGGATTAAACCAGATCCAACTTCGACTAATCCTATGTAGGATTCGGCTGCTGCAACTACGCCGTCACAATGCATACTCAATTCACATCCACCGCCAAATACATAACCTTGAGTTGCAGCAACTACAGGAATAGAAGAGTATCTGCATCGCATCATAGTTTGTTGGAATAGATTGATGGCCATATTCAGTTCGTCAAACTCTTGTTCATAAGCCATCATAGCCATCATCATTAGATTAGCTCCAACTGTAAAATGTTGAGCGTCATTTCCAATAACTAAAGCTTTCCAATCGCCTTGCTCAGCAATATCAATAGATTGATTTATCCCAGTTAATATGCCTTCTCCGATTGCATTCATTTTTGAAGTAAACTCCAAACACAATACGCCATCTCCAATATCATGTAGGATGATTTCATTGTTTTGAAGAATTGGTTCTTGCTTACGGTAAGTATCTAGGATAATAAATCCTTCTGTTCCTGGGATCTGCTCATATGACTGACTTTGATTATTGTAGAACAAACGTTTGCCATTCTCCATTTTATAGAATGAATTCAGACCCTTGTCCTGCATGTCCTTTACCCATGATGCAACTTGACCGCCCTCTTCTTCGATAGACTGGATTACTTCGTTGAAGCCAAGTATATCCCAATATTCGAAGGGGCCTAACTCCCAGGCAAATCCAGCTTTCATGCCATCATCTAAGCTGTAGCATTGATCTGTTATCTCAGGTATGCGCTTGGAGCAATACGCAAATAGTCCATTAAGACTTCTTCGGATCAATTCACCTCCTTTGTCGGTAGTTTTATATAATGCTTGAATGCGCTTATTTCTATCTTCAATTTGCTTAGCTAATTGCAGTGATTCAAGCTTGGGTGAAATTCTAGATCTATAATCTTGGGTGTTCAAATCATAGGATAGAATGATGGATCTTCCTTTATCATCCCGTTCCTTTGTTTTCTGATAAAACCCTTGACCTGTTTTATCACCTAGATAATTATGATCAATTAGATTAGTGAAATATGCTGGAATTTCAAATTGCTGTGCATCCTCATCATCTGGACAATTCGCTTTTATACCTTTTAAAACTTTGTCAGCCGTATCTAAACCAACCATATCCATTAGCCTGAAGGTACCTGTCTTAGGTCTACCGATGGCTGGGCCGGTAAGTTTGTCCACTTCTTCGATGGTAAGATCTAACTCTTGTGTTAGCTCAAGGATTTTAGCCATAGAGAAAAGTCCAATTCGATTGGCAATAAATGCTGGGGTATCTTTGGCTAGCACTGTTTGTTTGCCCAAATAATCCGCGCCATAGTTCATTAAAAAATCAATTACAGCAGGATCCGTTTCTTGCGTTGGAATGACTTCTAGCAACCTCATATACCTTGGTGGATTGAAGAAGTGTGTTCCACAGAAGTGCTTTTTAAAGTCTTCACTTCTTCCTTCTGCCATCATATGGATAGGAATTCCAGATGTATTCGATGTTACTAGGGTGCCTGGGCTACGCAGATTATCTACTTTTTCAAATAGTTGTTTTTTGATGTCTAAGCGTTCAATGACAACTTCTATTATCCAATCACAATCTTTGATTAGGGGTAGATGATCCTCAAAGTTTCCAGTTGTGATTCGCTTGGCAAAGTCTTTTTTGTATAAAGGAGCCAATTTAGCTTTAAGAGCTTGCTTTAGTGCTTGATCAGCTAGTCTATTTCTTGCAGCTTGATTTTGTTTTTGGTCTTCGGTTAAGTCAAAGGGTAGTATATCCAATAAGAGTACTTCTAATCCGATATTAGCCAGATGACAGGCTATTCCAGAACCCATGATGCCTGATCCAAGAACTGCTACTTTTTTGATTCTTCTCATGAATTAAATGATGAGTTTTGAGTTTTAGCGAATTTTCGCTAATTGCAAAATTGTGATTTTTTTTGATATTTCAAAGCTGAAAGGCAATTATTCCATCCGTCGGTGAAAAATTGCAAGGGTTTATTTTGAATAAAGATCTGATATATAAATAAATATTATACCTAATATACGATTGGATTTAAAAAAGGTTGGACAAACCTGCTGTCACCTGAGTTTTTTTAGATAAAAAAAGTTAAATTCAAGCATTGTATTATATACTATAGTTTAAAAGCCCTCGTTTTAGAAGGGTGTTAAAAACAATTAACTCTTACAGGTAAATTATTTAGCTATGTTTCAAAAGCCATTATTCCTTTTCTTTCAAAGTACAGATCTTGTAACGGAGGAATCCCAAAGCTTTCTTGATATTATTATTGAAGGTGGACCTTTAGGTATGTTTATTTATGCTATCATGTTCACCTTGTCTATTATTGCTTTCTATATTTTTGTGGAGCGTTATTTCACCATTAAAAAAGCAGCAAAGGAAGACATCGGTTTTATAGAAAATATTAGAGCCTATGTAAATTCAGAGAATATACAGGCGGCTAAGTCCCTTTGTCAGAGCACCAATTCTCCAGTGGCTAGAATGGTGGAAAAAGGTTTAATGCGAATTGGTAAGCCATTAAGAGATATCGATGCTGCTATTGAGAATGTAGGGAATTTAGAAATTTTCAAGTTGGAGAAAAACCTTTCTACTTTAGCCTCTATTGCAGGTGCTGCGCCTATGATTGGATTCTTTGGTACAGTAACAGGTATGATCATGGCGTTTTATGAAATGTCCACTTCGGAAAATGTAACGCCTGATGCCCTAGCTAGTGGGATTTATCAAGCCTTAATCACCACAGCATTCGGTCTATTTATAGGTATCCTTGCTTTTGTTGGTTATAACTTACTAGTAGCATCAGTAGAAAAGGTAGTTTATAAAATGGAACGAACTACTACTGAGTTTATGGATCTACTTCAAGAACCTCAATCTGTTTAATCTATGGGATTGGGTAAAAGAAATAAAGTAAGTGCAGAATTTAGCATGTCCTCTTTGACGGACATTATTTTCTTGCTACTTATATTTTTCATGCTTACATCTTCTGTTATTCAGATACAGGATAAGGTAAACTTGCCAGAATCAGACTCTAAAACAGTTGCACCACAATCCGCTGTTGTATCCGTATTAGATGGTGGGCGCTTTAAAGTCAATGGTAAGGAAGTTTCAGATCGTTTATTGGCACAAAGGATTGAGGATTGTTTGAATGATGTTCAAGATAGGTCCAATTTTACGGTTGCTATTGTAACGGATCAAACGACTGAGTTCAAGTATATCAAAAGGGTGATGGAAGCTGCTGGGAAGATTGGAGTACAAGCTATTATTGCCACTCAACCCACCAAAAATTAAGGATCATGGGCTTGAAAAAAAATAATAAGGTCAGTGCAGAATTTAGTATGTCCTCTTTAACGGACATCATCTTTCTATTGCTAATCTTTTTTATGCTGACCTCGTCTTTAGTATCGCCTAACGCTGTTAACCTAAAATTGCCAGGCAAGCAAAGGGTATCGCAACCCTCATCAAAGAAAAACTTAGATGAAATTGCCGTTAGAAGTGATGGAACCTATCGTTTTAATGGGCGGCGAGTGGATTATGCAGATTTAGCAAGAAAAGTGCGTTCAAGAAAAAAGAGAGGAGAAAAAACATTTATGAAATTAGCACCATCAGACAATGCTCCAACTCAGAGCGTTGTACAGGCCATGGATTTAGGTCGAAAATATGATGTAGAGTTAATTTTGACTATTGGAAAGTAAGATGGAACACTGATAGGGTGTTTTGATCAACAACTTTTGAGAAAATATCCGTTATTATAAGGAAAACCGAGCATTATGCAATCTAATTCTGAAAATGACGACAACAGACGGAAAGGAATACTGGCATCAGTCTTATTCCATGCTGTTTTAATTCTTTTAATGATACTGCCATTATTGACGTATCAAAATCCACCGCCTGGGCAACAGGGGATTACTGTTAATTTGGGTGATAATTCAGGTCAAGGCTTTGAAAATGTAGAGATTAAAGAGCCAAAACCGGAACCCGAACCCGAACCAGAACCAGAACCCGAACCGGAGGAAGAAGAAGTTGAAGAGATCGTCGAAGAGCCTGTAGAAGAACCGGTGGAAGAGATTGTAGAGGAGGTAACCGAACCAACAGAGGTGGTTGAAACCATTGACGAAGAAGCTTTAGAATTGGAACGAAAGCGTAAGGAAAAAGAAAAGCAAGATGCTATAAAGGCACAACAAGAAAAAGAACGAAAAGAACGGGAAGCA
>CAJXMP010000070.1 GCA_913056515.1 uncultured Lewinella sp. | reverse complement strand
ACGGGTCGTACAGAGGCACGTCGACTTCGGAGTGCTGCGGATTGATGCGAAGACCGAAGCTCACGCGCCCTGCATGCTCGTCGATGATCCCGCGGAACCGATCGATCTGAGACGGTGAATTGAAAATGACGTGATCGGAGTACTGAATACACCCAACTTCCGCTACACGTGGGGAGATCTCGCGAGAAATCACGGGGCGGACAATATGTTCTGTCATATGTGTGAATGTTCGGCAGTGGGATGTGGGTAGATCGCAACGTGTTCATTCTAGTGCATTTTCCTTTGTAACTGTTGCATATTTCATGTTTTTGTAAATCTGTGTATCCTATTGTATGCCAAGTGCAGCAGTTGTCATGCATCTAGTATGGTGATAGCCAGGAGGGCACATTGTTATACTGATGTATCGTATTGTATTTATATTTTTAAACTGATTGAAAAATTTAGACCCACTAAAAAGATATTTGATTTGGATGGATCTGATATTCCCGGTATAAATAAATTTTTCAAAAGTTTCGGAGCTGAGACTACCTTCTACACAAGTATAGACAAAATGCACCCCCTCCTAAAATTGATTCACAAAGCCAAAATGAATCTTCGGACTTGAAAAATCGAAGGGATCTTCATTGATTTTTCCTACCGCCACACTAATTCCAAAAATACCCGTACTGACTTCAAAAGTCAATCCGATACCTATACCTAAATAATCATTAAATCGATTGGCAGACCATAGCCGTGCTATATCTGCAAAGCTGTATAGATAAGAATTCCTGTCTAAAATGAATCTGACCTCAGCAGTCTGAACCAAGTATGAATCTGCAAATAAGAAACCCTCGTTGAAACCACGTAATGTAGAGTTTCCACCAATGATCCATTGTTCATTGCGCAAAATATTTCGATCAGCATATTGATAGGCGCCTAGCGCACCATATCGTATCACACCTCTCTTCCGCAATGGGAAAAATAAGGATCCTTCTAATTCTTGTCGGAACATCCAACGCTCTGCAAGTAGTTCATCTGTGTATAACTCCGAAAAATCAAAATCTGGTTGATTAACATCCCGCAAACCTGTTATCGCAGTATTGGGGAGAATAGCTTTACGGCTAAAGGTGGATTTAGACATTACTTCATAGCCCTTTCGAGGATTTAAAGGTAAGTCTAATCGATTGAAGTTTATTTCTACTCCATAATTTCTCGCCCTAGTATCAAGCGTATTGGGAAGGACACGTTGACTAATAATAAAGCCCTCATCCACTTGAATAATATTAGATTCCTCCCAACCTACAAATAACTCGATATATTGAGTCCCTCCTAAGAAGGAACTAAAGCCTAATTCTCCTGATACCCAATTAAAACTCGTATCCCTTCTATTCTGATTCATATCTGCAGCCAAGCCAAAAGGCAACCCACCGATGTAAGGTACTTCTACAGATAAATCAATAGTCTGGGTCTGAGCCAGTAAGCGCTCAAATTTAAATGAAAATAACTCCCCTTTACCTAATAGATTTTGAGTATGCACATCTGCTAAACCAGTAATAGTCAAATCATTTCCAGGGCTATTACCTGGAATATTACTAGCCGGTATAAGCCCGAGTAACAAATTCAAGGTGCTGGCTTTTTTTCGCTTCAAAAACATAGTGACAATTGCATCCCCATCTTCAAAACTTAATCGAGAGGGTTGACTAAGCTCTAAATAAGGTAGTGTCCCTATTTTCTCATCCAAACCTTTTATGGCTGACCACTGAAACATAGTCCCTGCTGGCATCCTTAACAGTTGTGCTAATAGGGCAGGCTTTATCCCAATATCATAATGACTTTCAATCTTGCCTACTTGCACAAATGGCCCCTTTTCAATCCTTAGATGAGAATAAAGTGTATCTCTAGAAAGGAAAATATCCTCCAACTGGAATACCGCAAATGGATGCCCATTTTCAGCCAAGTAATTAAGTACTTTGGACCTCCATGCTATATATTCATTGGCAGTCCAAATGGAATCAGGTCGTATAAATCTTTTGGTATCTAAAACATCAACTATGGTGCTATCCATCGTGGGAATCGTCCATGCAATCTTTGGACCAGAGGAGACGTAAATCAAGGTATCTTCTTCCGCGGGTACAATAGAGTCAATCTGTGCAACTAAATACGAGGCGTTAAAAAGATCATTCAAAAGCTCTTCAGTAATTGAAGAAACAGTTTGTGTAGAATCACTGGTATTCGATTCAATAGAAACGTCCAGTTCATCTAAGCCAACAACTTGAATCTGCGCGGACAGATCCACAGAAGCAATTATCAGTAAAAGAATGAAGTATTTAGCTAATTTTGTAAGCATATCAATCATCACAGGAATGCTATTCAATAACAAGGTCTATGTATTTCTGTTCAATATCCAATATTTTGGCAGGAATATATATACATATCCCTTTTTGTAAGCAGGCTTGTAATTACTGTAATTTCCATTTTTCTACTAATCTATCCTACAGACAACAGATGGTTGATAGTATCTGCAAGGAAATCGCCAATAGAACCAACTACCTAGCAGGTGAACCTATTGAAACTATATATCTAGGAGGTGGAACTCCATCCATATTAAGCCCAAAAGAAATCACCCAAATTTTTAAAACGCTAGATCAATACTACCATATTGCCACCGCTCAAGAAATTACCATAGAAGCCAATCCGGACGATATCAATCCTACTTTATTGAGTTTCCTTAAAAACGATAGTCCGGTCAATCGACTGAGCATTGGGATTCAATCATTTTTTGAAGATGAGCTTAAATTTATGAATCGCGCGCACTCTGCAAAAGAAGCCAAGCAATGTATTGATTTAGCTAGACAATATGACTTTGAGAATTTAAGTGCAGACTTAATTTATGGTAGTCCATTGAGTAATATGCAAAAGTGGGAGAAAAACTTGAGTACGCTAACAGACCTGAAGATTCCCCATTTATCTGCCTATTGCTTAACAGTGGAAGAAAAAACGGCTCTTCATCATCAAATCAAGTCAGGCCAAAGCCCCGCTCTCGACGATGAACTGGCCAGCGAACAATTTCTGTTCATGCAAGATTATACCGCACAGAAAGGTTATATCGCTTACGAAATATCCAACCTTGCCCTCGAAGGTCATTTCGCATTACACAACTCAAATTATTGGAAAGGAAAATCCTATTTGGGTATTGGACCAGGTGCGCATTCATTTAACGGGAATAGTAGATTATGGAACTTGAGTAATAACAGCTTATACCTAAAAAATATGGAACTGGACCAACCTTTTTCCGAAGAGGAAATACTCTCCGCAAAAGACCGCTATAATGAGTATGTCATGACTAGCCTTAGAACCATTTGGGGACTTCAAGAATCAAACTTAAAACAATTTGATGCATCTATTTTTACTTATTTCAAACAGCAAGTAAAACCCTTCTTAAATAGTAAAAAAGTCAACTATGACGGTGAATCCTATCGATTAAGTAAGGAGGCCAGATTACAAGCAGACGGAATTGCATCCGAATTATTTGCTATATAATTGTTTTAAAACTTGCAAAACTTAAAACAATTTGTTAGATTTGAATATCACCAATTTTATAACAATGGATATTCAGGTTTTAATTAGCAAAAAAGGAACAGCAGTTGTAATAGCCTCTCATCTGCATAGAGCCTTAGGCCTCAAAGCGGAGCAGTTCCCAAACCATTGTAAAAAATGGCTAGCAGATCTTTATGAATTCGATGATCATCTACGTAAGCCAACAAAAATGAAGGACTTTGCAGAGCGTCGTCTAAAGGATTCTATAGTTCCTGACTATTACCTAGGGATTGAGTTAGCCAAACAAATCACACTTAGGTCGAATTCAAAAGAAAAAAAGAAACTCATTCAATACCTGAATGCATTCTTAAAAAAGTATAATCAGCAACATGCTTTGAACCAAGAACAGATCAAGCTTGCCTTTGAATTGGGTTCAATCATGTGTTCTATGCAAGCACAAAGAGATGCTGAAGAAAAGCATAAAGCAGCATTTATTAAATCCAATGGAAAGGAAAAAGATTGGTATAGCTACAGGAATAAACTAACTGGTATCAATAAATTAGATTTACAAGATCAATTGATGAGACAAGGAAAATTGCCGGGAAACAAAAATACTAGGTCATTACTCTTTCTCCTGGACAAGTATCAGCTTATTAGAATAGCAGTCATTGATTTATTAAAATCTATTCAAAAATCTGACCAATTTGCTAAAGACATGGGTGATCTAGCCATGTTCTTTGCACAGAAACAATCGCTTGATATTTATAAGGATACGGAAAAGCAAGTCCTGCAGTTTCAGCAAGCTAAGACACCCATCAGTGCTGACGTAAAAGTGATGGACTATTTTAATAAGCAGGCGTATTCCGCTTAATTCAAACTAAAAATCCATTGATACGAGGGCTATGCGTATTACTTTACAATAGCCATCTAGAATAAATCTGGTAAAGGATATGCGTAGTCGTTAGATTATTGATGTGAAAAGGGCATTCCATTTGGAAATGCCCTTCACTTTTCAAACTAATACTATGGATAGTCTATTAAATTCTGTTTAGACTTTCTTTAACAAATGCAGCTAAATCTTGTCCACTTAGCATTTGTTGCGAAAGCTTAGCCAAATTGATTAAGTAAGACGCTAATGTTCCAGCTTCTTCCTCTGACTCCATTTTCAACAACTTATCTGTGATTAATGGATGATTGGTGTTAATGACTACATTGTAGAAATCACCCATTGCACCCATATCCATTCCTTGCATCATTTGCATCTCCTTCATTCTACGCATGAATTCAGGTTTTGTAATAACAACTGGTGCATCATTAGGGGATAGTGCCTTAGTGATCAAGGTAGCTCCTGTCATCTCTTTTGTGATGGTTTCAAATGTACCTTTTACCTTTTCCACATCTGCATCAGAAAGCACTGATTCAACGGTCTCATCCTTTTGAATCAATTGGTCCAAGGTATCTGCATCAATCCTAGAGAAACTCACCTTATCAAACTTGGATTCCACTTGTTGAATGAAATGATTATCAATCATTTGATCAAACAATAGGACATCATATGATTTTTCTTGTGCGGATGCAATTAAACCTGCATTGGCATCAGCATCATTAGTATATAGAATAACCACACGATCATTCTTATCTGTTTGAAGTGGTTTTACCTGCTCTATGTACTCCTCAATAGTAGCATACTTTCCTTCCGTATTTTGAAGTAAAGCAAACTTAACGGCTTTATCATAGAACTTTTCCTCTGTGATCATGCCATACTTTACAAATACACCTAAATCAGGCCACTTCTCCTCATAAGATTCACGTTCCTTTTTGTACAAGTCCGCTAACTTATCAGCTACTTTTTTAGTAATGTATCCAGTGATCTTACGCACATTAGAATCACTTTGTAAGTACGACCTTGATACATTTAATGGAATGTCTGGAGAATCAATAACACCGTGTAAAAGAGTTAAAAATTCTGGTACAATTTCCTTTACCTCATCTGTAACGAATACCTGATTGGAGTACAATTGAATCTTGTTCTTTTGAATTTCCATCTGATTCTTAATCTTAGGGAAATACAAAATTCCAGTTAAGTTGAATGGAAAATCAATATTCAAATGAATCCAAAACATAGGAGGCTGACTGAAAGGATACAATTCATTATAAAACGATTTGTAATCTTCATCTGTCAATTCAGCAGGTGAACGCTTCCATGCTGGACTAGGATTATTTACAATATTATCTACTGTAACTTCTTTACGCTTATCCTCAGCATCTTCAGCTGCTTCTGGATCATCTACAAACTCCGTCTTAGTTCCGAATTTGATTTCTACAGGTAAGAATTTGCAGTATTTATCCAGTAATGCTTGAATTCTAGATTCCTCTAAAAATTCTGCACTATCCTCTGAAATATTTAACACAATTGAAGTTCCACGATCTGCTTTATCAATTTCCTCTAAAGTGTATGTTGGATTTCCATCACAAGTCCACTTTACTGCAGCGGATTTGTCTTTCCAAGACTTAGTATGTACTTCCACAACATCTGCGACCATAAATGCAGAATAGAAACCTAGTCCAAAATGACCAATAATACCTGCATCGTCTTTATACTTTTCCAAAAACTCACTAGCAGAAGAAAAAGCTACTTGATTTAAATAGGTTTTCACTTCTTCCTCCGTCATACCTATACCGGCATCTTTTATGGTCAAGGTCTTTGCATCCTTATCCAATACGACTTCAATCTTTAGATCACCAAGCTCTCCCTTAAACTCACCTTTTGAACTTAAGGTCTTAACCTTTGTAGTAGCATCAACTGCGTTAGCGATCAACTCTCTTAAGAATATTTCTTGATCTGAATACAAGAACTTTTTAATGATTGGAAATATATTCTCCGTTTGTACAGAAATATTACCTGTTTGCATGCTTTGTTGATTTTTTTATTCACAAAAACCCAAAAAACATGCCATTTAGCTATAACTGACAATTTGTCAATCAATAGGATGTTTTTACAAAATCATAAACTGGATCCACTTAGTATAAATAGGCTTTTTCACTATATTACTAGAGGATTCTAAATACATCCTTGATGACCCTGATTCAATACATATTGGCCATTCTACCCGGTATTTTCATTTGCCTTTACGTCATTCGGTCTGACAAGTATGAACCAGAACCCATGAGTGCTTTGCTCTTAAGTTTTGTTCTGGGTACTTTGCTCATAATACCCGCTGTTGCACTTGGGAGATTAATCGCTTGGAATAGCAGTTCTATAGTTCAAACGTTCTATCAATGCTTTATTCAGGTAGCCTTTATAGAAGAAGGATTAAAGCTAATCTTACTCTTGTTATTGTTTTACAAAAGACCCTACTTCAATGAACCATTAGATGGAATAATATATGCTGTCATGATCGGAATGGGATTTGCCACAGCAGAGAACTTACTTTTTGCTGGGAAACACCCCTGGTTCTTCTATGTTCAAAGAGCATGCACTGCTCAATTGGCACATGCAGCCTTCAGTATTATACAAGGATTTTATATTGGGCAAGCCAGATTTGCAGCTAATAAGCCTAAACGCAATCGATACCTCCTTATAGCCTGGGTGACAAGCTGGGCTTTACATGGAGCATATGATCTTTTCCTTCAAATATCCCCTTTAACTTGGGTCACACTATTCTCAATAATCATACTAATTATCAGTGCTGTTCTTGCTTTTAGATTCATCCATATACAAGCAGCAAAACCACCTGGAGAGCAATAAGCTAAAGTTTCTGATTGTTTTGATGTCTTTCTTTATCGCGCTTAGTCTTTTTCTCTAGACTTTGAATTAATGCTTCTTCTAGATTTATGTCGCATTGATTCGCTAAACAGATCAAAACAAACAATACATCAGCCATTTCCTCCTTTAAAAGCTTCTTGGCATTGAGCTCATCTTCCTTTCTTTTAAAAGATTGATCACCATATATTCTAGCCATCAAGCGTGCAACTTCTCCAACTTCTTCCGTCAGAATAGCTGTATTAGTTAATTCACTAAAATATCGAACCCCTATCGTATTGATCCAATTATCTACTATAGTTTGAGCCTCTTTTATTTGCATTACTCTTTATTTTTTGAATCCATCCAAATAGTAACTGGACCATCATTTAATAATTCTACTTTCATATGTGCCCCAAAAATGCCCGCCTCGATGGATAATCCACTTTGTTGTCTTAATTGTTCCAAAAAGGATTGATACATTTCCTCTGCAAATGCCGGCTTACCTGCTTTTATAAAAGAGGGTCTATTCCCTTTTTTTGTACTAGCATGTAAGGTAAATTGGGACACAAGCAAAATACCACCCGATACATCAGTAACAGAAAGGTTCATTTTACCTTCCTCATCACCGAATATGCGCAACTTCAAGATCTTTTGTATCAACCAATCCTGATCTTCAGCTGTATCAGCATCTTCTACACCCAGTAGAACTAATAAACCAGCCTGAATAGAACCAACAATTTTTTGATCAACTTCTACACTTGCCTGACTCACCCGTTGAATTAAAGCTCTCATCTTTTATAATTTTGAAATCTGCATATCTAGTTCTAATCAAAAACGGACTTTTATTCTACAAATAAATTTTGGAAAATGTTAGTACATCGCTTACTTTTGTGCAAAAGAAAAAAGCTTTTTTAAGCTTTTAAATCATTGAAATAAAAATAAAAAGACCATGGGTGGAGGAATCCAAAATGCAGGTAAAAAAGGATACTTTATAATGTTTTTAATCATTGCTTTCCTTTGCATCTTCTCACTTATCACATTTATAATTAAGTATAATTATAAATTTTTGGGATAATCATATGACCCATAATCTTGTGAAGTAATAAATACACAAGTTTATGGGTATAACTTTCTTATATTCATTGCATGAAAGCAATGATTCTTGCAGCAGGCCTAGGCACTCGCCTTAAACCCCTTACCGACCATAAGCCAAAAGCTTTGGTGGAGTTAAATGGTACGACACTTTTGGAACATGCCATAAATAAGCTCAGCCAAGCTGGTATTTTCACTTGCTTCATTAATGTTCATCACTATGCAGATTTAGTTATTGATTTTTTGAAATCGAATAACAACTTTGGTATAGACATCATTATATCAGATGAACGAGATAGATTATTAGAAACTGGAGGAGGAATCAAAAAGGTAATACAAGAGCATCAACTTGAAGAGGATCTGTTAGTTTACAATACTGACATTATTACTGATTTATCTATCCCAGATTTCATTTCTGCACATCAACATTCAAAGGCTGATGCAACGCTTTCAGTTAAAAATAGAACTTCCTCTCGGTATTTATTATTCAATCCACAAATGGAACTATGTGCTTGGAAACATGCTTTGAATGGACAATATAAGTGGCGCAAAAAAACAGCAGAAGAATTAGAACCCTTTGCCTTTAGTGGAATCCATATTATTGGGAAAAAGGTACAAGAACACTTTCAAGAAGCAGACAAATTTTCTATTATAGACACTTACCTCCAAGATTCACCCCTTCTCATTCAAGGTGCAGATCACAGCAAATATACCTTTATTGATGCAGGAAAACCTGAAACACTAGGACAGGCAGAAGCCTTCATAAAAAATCAAAAGTAAAGCATGAGCGCAATACAAAAACTCCCAATAGGTACTTTCGTCAATATGGCAACGGTTGTCATAGGTGGACTTATTGGTCTAAGTATAGCAAATGCACTACCAGAATCTTTAGATCAAATAATCAGTCAAGCCATTGGACTAGGAGTATTAATCATAGGATTTCAAATGGCTCTTAAATTACCGGAATCCTTTTTACTAGTATTCATTCTATCGCTAATCTTTGGAGGTATTACAGGGCATCTCCTACATGTTGATGCCTTACTTCTTAATTTCGCTGACCTATTCAAAAACCTAGTTGCTACAAATGATAGTGCTTTTTCAGAAGGACTTACAACAGCTTTTATCCTGTTTTGTGTAGGATCATTAACCATCCTAGGAGCTTTAGAGGAAGGGCTTCAAGGTAAAAGAAACTTACTATTTGTAAAAGCTGGATTAGACGGCATTAGTGCAATAATCTTTACAGCCAAACTAGGTATAGGGGTAATTTTCTCTATCTTTCCAATGCTTCTTTTCCAAGGCGGAATAACCATACTAGCCCGCCAATTAAAAAAGCTCATGAACGAAACAGATATGCTCTTACTTAGTGCCGTGGGCGGAACTTTAATTATCGCTATTGGCATCAACATCCTCGAACTAGCAACTATCCAAATAGAAAACCTACTGCCTGCCTTGCTTTTCCTTTTCCCTTTTTCTCGATTATGGATCAAGTACGGTCCCTCGATTTAAATACGGAACAACCAATAGCACAAGACAAACACTTAAACTTGGAACAATAGGACTGTTTCAATTCTATAGCTGCCTGCGTATCAAATGCCGTTCGAAATCGAACATCCTGCTGGATAAATGCTCTAGCAATTTTGTTTCGCTCCCAAGGTAGTTCTTTAAGAAATTGAAAGGCCTTAAGTGTATAAGTGCCTTGCCCTCTATACTTACCCAGCGCTATTATCATTGGAATGAATGCATTAATTAATAAAAGATCCTTGAGCTGTTTACTCAGTCCCGCATGGAGTTTTTTTGATGATTCGGCCCCTAAACGGTAGCGCTCCTTCCAATAAGAGGAACATTCAAATTCCAATAAGCCGTAAAGATCCTTGGCTTGCTTAGCGAGTAAAAATCGTTCTACTTCAATAGGGAAAGTACTGGCAAAGGCGGCGAAAAGAACCACTCGCCTATCTGGAAATGCATAGGGCCTTAATCTGAAATACTTCCAATAATTTTTAGTTATACCCTTCAACTGATGTTTCCCTTTTAGGAAGGTATACCGCTCTTTCATGGCTGTAGAATAGTCATCTGTTAATTCACCCTCCAACAATCCTGCTTGACCCAAATATAAAGCCTCCATTTGAAGGGGAGCCTGCCGATAATGCTTAAAAACCTCAAAAGGAGTGTGTCTAGCTAATTCCTCCATCCCAAATCTATTTAGCGGCCCAGCAAAGTAAGCTGCAACACATGCCATTACCCAAGGCAAATAATCACCCCGATAACTTTTAAGTAGCTTTAAAAAGGTATTTGCCTTTCGTTCCATCCGCTCCCCAATAAGTCTATCACTCATCTGCTCCAAAAAGACCGGAAAATCAATTTGTCCTCCACCTTTCAAACAATGAAAATCACTTCTATTATCTGCTGCTCGAAGCCGTATAACTCTAGTTTCAGAAAGTAAAATAAAAGGTAGTAGTACCAAACATGGAATATGATCTAAGCCTAAACCACTTGGGTTGATATCATCTACTAAAACAACATGAAGAATTACATTCTTGTATTGATCATCCTGCTGATGTCCGTGCCGAATCCAATCTGAACTTTTGATGTGAAGCTCTACTTGGCCAATATGTAATATGCCCCCGATTAAAATTTTAGCCAATAAAAAATCAGGTCCGCTATTGGTATTCCAAGAACCTGAATCTATAATTTCAACTTTTTGACCACATGTCGTATACAAGTCCTGTTGATCAAACAAACATTTGGCCCATACAAACTGTAGATTGATTTCTTGCTGATAGATCATTTTTGAACCAAGTTCAAAAAATTCCACATCGTTCTTTGCGAGTTAATCCCACCGCTGAATGTCCTTCCAAAAAATATAAGGAGAGAAAAATAAAAGATACAAGGGAAGCAAAGCATCCCATTTCAATAATTGATGCCAACACATAGGGATACGTAGTTTATTTGCCATAGGCAAATAGTATATCATTAATAGAGTTGACCGAATCAAAACCAAGCTAAGTGCTATAGCGAAATGCTGAACTGAAAAGACTAATATCAGCGTAACCGACAACAAAAATACAGTATGACTAAATGATTGAAGCGCAAGTAAAACTTGATCCAAAAGTCTATAATACTTTCCAGCACTTAAATGCCTTCTTTTTTGATGCACATATTTTTGCCAGGTAGTAACAGGACTGCTGACAACTAATGCATCAGCCTGGGTACAGATAGCCGTATTTTTAGCATGGGAAAATTGATTAATAGTAAGATCATCATCACCTGAAATAATAGGTGCCTTGTCATACACATCAGTATCACTCAATAACTTTTTTTGTACCAACATATTCCTTCCAATACCCATATATGGTCTACCAAGTTTTGTAAAAGCAAGCATATTACCAGCAGCAAATAGTGTCTCAAATTGAATCCATTGATTCAAAAGTCCAGGCAGCTTCAAGTAGGGACTAAATCCTAGTACAATACTGATGTTAGGGTTTGAAATAGTTTGTACCATAGCACTTATCCAGTACTTAGATATTGGCATACAGTCGGCATCTGTAAACAATATATAGGTTCCTGAACTGGATTCAATTCCTAAATGGAGTGCAGCTCTTTTTCCTAAATCGTTAGGAGATTTATCTTTTCGAATTAATCTAACTCGTTCATAAGGTGCGCAAATCCGCTCCAAGTCACTACTTTCCTCCTTATTTGATCCATCATTGACTAGGACAATCTCAAAATCAGGGTATTCCTGATCAGATAATTGCTGAATCTGTCTAGCTATGCCTGAGGCGTTGTTTCGAATAGCAATTATAATAGAAACTTTAGGTAAAACATCAGGGCGAGAAGCCTTCGACTTGCGTGGAATAAAACGGGTATAAATCATCAGGCTTAGGAATATGACCTGAACTCCAAAACTTATCCATAAAATATACCAGATGACCTCCACAAATACGGCT
>CAJXMP010000069.1 GCA_913056515.1 uncultured Lewinella sp. | reverse complement strand
CTTCTTTACGCAGACGGCTTTCGACCCTATACGATTTAAAATCTTATATCAGTGTCTTCTCCTCATGATGGTTTGGCTGTAGTAGCATTTGGACAATTTGCTCGGTGTATCTTTAAGCCAGTATTCGCGGTCAGAAATGCAAAAATAGGATCTCCATTTACTGGATTACAGCAGGTAGCAAATGAAAATTTATATCGATCAGCTGGTTCACCATTGATGACCAATTTAGACTGATTGTGCTCCTTAGATAGGAATTTCTTTTCCGTTACAGCCTGTTCCTGGGTTGGTAATTCAGCAGTATCCTTTTCCAATACCAGTGTCCCATTTTCCACTTTGAACTGTCTGAGATCTTCACTGAGTTTAATTTCCTCATTGTGCACAGCTAAATACAGATCAACTCGTTTAGTAAACTTGAAATACTTCACTAAAAAATCAACTCCTTCATCGAAATCTACCTTCAGGTTTTTCAATTTTCGAGTAATGGCCTCCTTGCCAAATTCGGCCTTGATCATTTTATCTTCCTTCAAAGACGCCCTGATCTTAGAACGAGCCTTACCTGTGACAACCATCTTAAGCCAATCCTCTGTCGGCTTTTGATTCTTTTTTGTAATAACCGTTATTTGGTCGCCATTCCGGACTTTATACCCCATAGGTACCAAACGATTATTCACCTTTATAGCAGATGCCTTAGATCCTACATCGGAGTGAATACTGAAGGCAAAGTCTAGTGCAGTTGCGCCTTTTGGTAAGATCTTTAAATCCCCATTAGGCGTGTAGACGAATACCTCCTCATTGAATAGATTTGTTTTGAAATCACTCAAGAATTCCATGGCATCTGAAACTGGATTCTCTAAAATCTCTCGAATATTATCTAGCCATACCTGATACACATCATGACCTTCACCAGCATCTTTATACTTCCAGTGTGCTGCGAATCCCCTTTCGGCAATCTCGTCCATTCGCTCTGACCTGATTTGCACTTCTACAAATTTCCCTTTAGGACCAATCACAGTGGTATGCAAGGACTCATATCCATTTGATTTAGGTGTGGTCACCCAATCTTTTAGACGCTCCGGAATCGGAAGATAAACATCTGTTATCTCCGAGTAAATTTGCCAACAAGCAGATTTTTCATTGGAACGGTCCGTATTGATGATTATGCGAACTGCAAAAAGATCATAGATCTCCTCAAAAGGTACATTCTTCGTTTTGATCTTATTCCAAATGGAATAGATCGACTTAGGTCTACCAAATACTCTGTAAGGAATATTTAAAGCATCTAAGCGAGAGGTTAAAGGCTGGATAAATTCATTGATATATGTTGTCCTATCCTTTTTGGTCTCCTGCAACTTTCGTGCAATCTCGAAATAGGGTTCTGGATCTGTAATTTTCATGCACAGATCTTGGAACTCTGTTTTTACAGCGTACAAGCCTAGCCTATGCGCTAAAGGAGAATAGATATAAGTTGTTTCAGCCGCAATTTTTAATTGCTTGTGCCTAGGCATGGCACCAAGCGTCCGCATATTATGTAGCCTATCGGCCATTTTAATCAATACAACTCGAACATCCTCTACTAGCGTACTTAGTACTTTTTTGAAGTTTTCTGCTTGTGGGCTACCCGAATCGTAAGAACCGTCGAGTTTAGTCAATCCATCAACAATCTTTCCAATTCGCTCTCCGAATTTTTCTGTGATTTCATCCAGTGTAACAGGTGTATCCTCTACCACATCGTGCAATAATGCACAAATCACAGCTGTAGGCCCTAGTCCTATCTCTTCACTACAAATCCGAGCTACTTCTATCGGATGCATGATATAAGGCTCTCCAGACTTTCGACGTTGCTTACTGTGTGCATCTACAGCCATTTCATAGGCAAGCCTAAGATTCTTAGAATCATCTCCTTCCAGCTTGGAATCCATCGTTTTAAGCAACTGCCTGTAAGCCCTTTGAATGAGCTTTTTTTCCTCTCCGTGTATGCTAAGTACTTCTGCCATGAATACCTTTGAAATTTAGATTAACATAACCTGGGTAAAAACAAGCTATACTTACTAAACGTCTTAACTTTTCAATTGTATATACAAGGTGCAATATAATCATAAAATACCAATGAAACCGACCGCTATTTACCACTAAAAAGCTTAGGGTATTTTTTTTCAAAAAAAGCCAAAAATTGTTTCGTGGAATAATTTTTTAATCTATATTTGCATCGCCTTTTAAGAAAGGCATTATGCTTAACAGCAGCGGGTGTGGTGAAATTGGTAGACACGCTAGACTTAGGATCTAGTGCTTCACGGCGTGGGGGTTCGAGTCCCTCCACCCGCACAAATCCCCAAATGGGGATTTTTTTGTTTACACTACATTGAAACATTGATATTTCACTACTATGTACTTCTGGTCAAGAGAGCATTACTGACCTAAGTATCTCTCCCACCAGTTACCCTGAATTGAATAGTTTAGATTAATAAATACACTAGATATAATTATGTCAAAAGTTGTAAGAGAAAACGTTGACAATCTAACAGCAACGTTAACAGTTAATGTTGCTAAAGATGAATATCAAGCATCCTTCCAAAAGGAGCTTAAAAAATATCAAGGCCAAGCGCAGGTAAAAGGTTTTAGAAAAGGTAAAGTTCCAATGGGCTATATCAAGAAAAACTTTGGTCAAGCTTTATTGGTCGATCTAGTAAATAAGCAAATGCAAGATCATTTGGTATCATTCCTAACAGAACACCAAAAAGATTTTGTAGGACAACCTATCCCATCTGATGATCAGGCAGAAGTTGTTTTTGATGCTAACGACCTTAAAGATTTCACCTTTACTTTTGAAATTGGTCAAGCACCTCAATTTGAGCTGCAAGGAATTGGCGAGGGTAACTCCTTCGACCATTATGTAGTAGAAGTAGATGACGCTACTGTAATGGAAGAGTTAGATACTGCTACCAAAAGACATGGTGATCGTAGTGCTACTGAAGAGGCAATCGTTGAAAATGATATGATCAAAATTGAGGCAGTTGAGCTAGAAGGTGATGCACCAAAAAAAGATGGACACCAAACCCATATCTCACTTTTAGCTGATCGCTTAACAGATGATGCCAAGAAAGAAATTTTAGGTAAAAAAGCTGGAGATACGATCCGTTTCAACGTGAACAACTTAGAAACTGGTGACCCAGATGAAAAGTATATCAAGAAATATCTATTGAACTTAGAGGAAGATCAAATGGATCAAGAAATCAATCCTGATTTCGAAGGGAAAATCACAGAGGTTACCCGCTTGGTTCCTGCTGAATTCAACCAAGAATTTTTTGATAAAAACTTTGGTGAAGGAAGGGTATCTTCTTTAGATGAGGCAAAAGATTTTATCAAGACTGAAATTGGTAAATTCTATGCTGAGCAAACTAATAATCTACTACACAGAGATATTCAAGATGCATTAATGGAGCAAAATAGCTTCGATCTTCCAGATGCTTTTCTTAAAAAATGGTTAGTATTTACAGACGAAAAGAACACCGTAGAAAAAGTAGAGGAAGAATATCCACAATATGCTGTAAGTGTAAAATGGTCTTTGATTCGCGAGAAGCTAGAAGAACAATTTGAGGTTAAGGTAGAAGAAGCTGAAATCCGTGAGTCTATGGCTAATCAAGTACGCCAATACCTTCAAGGGATGGATAATCCAGAGTTCATCGCTTCAACAGTAGATCGCTTAATGGCTGATCAAAAACAAGTGAATAATACCTATCATGAGATAGCAACGAAGAAACTTTTTGATCAAATTGGCGCAAGTGTCAAACTAAAAGACAAAAAGATCTCTATCGAAGAATTCCGTGCATTAGTACAGGAGAGAAACGAGAAAAATCAATAATTCGACGTTCTAGAACGTTAAGAGATAAAACAGCATGCAACTAAGTTTGTATGCTGTTTGTTTGCCTATATACCTTATATTAGGGTACATTAGTTAAATATTAAATCTCAAATAACAACATCCTTCTTATGTTTAAGAAATCAGCTTTTGAAAATTTTGCTACAAAACATGCAGGTGTTAATGGTAATACACTTAATGATTACCAAAAGCATGTGAATGGAAATACATTTGTAAATCCTACGAATCTTACTCCATATATCATTGAAGAAAGACAACTCAATGCTACACAATTAGATGTATTCTCTAGATTGATGATGGACCGTATCATCTTCATGGGAACTGGGGTAAATGAAGAGGTAGCAAATATCATTCAAGCACAACTTTTATTCCTCGAATCAACGGATCCAAAGCGAGATATAACTATGTTTATTAATTCTCCTGGAGGGTCTGTAATTGCAGGTTTAGGAATTTATGATACGATGCAATATGTATCACCAGATATTAGCACTATTTGTACAGGTCTAGCAGCATCGATGGGTGCCGTATTGCTATGTGCAGGTACAAAAGGAAAAAGAGCTTGCTTAAAGCACTCTAGAGTGATGATTCACCAACCACTTGGTGGTATGCAGGGTCAAGTTACAGATATGGAAATATCTTACAAATTGATCAAGCAAATGCAAAAAGAATTGTATGATATCCTATCCAGTCACACTGGACAAGCTTATGACAAGATTGCAGAAGATTGCGAACGTGATAATTGGATGGTAGGACAAGAAGCCTTAGATTATGGTCTTATTGATGAGGTGTTAGACAAGAATAAAGGCAAATAATAGCGGTTGATTCCGCCTACAGAAACAAATTGTAATGGCAAAAAAAGACGGTAATAATTGCTCCTTTTGCGGCAGGCATAAATCAGAAGTTTCACTGTTGATTGCAGGTGTAGATGGATATATCTGTGAATCTTGTGTGGACCAAGCTTCTTTGATTGTAGATGAGGAAGTACATTCCAAATCAACATCTGGTAAATCAAAGAGTAAAGGTCAATTTGACTTACCTGAGCATCTAACCCCTTTGAACATCAAAGAACATTTAGATACTTATGTAATTGGTCAAGATGAAGCCAAGAAATACCTTTCCGTTGCAGTGTATAATCATTACAAAAGATTAGCTCAAAATACACTAAGTACCAGCAATCAAGTCGAGATTGAAAAATCAAATATCCTATTTGTAGGTCAGACGGGTACGGGAAAAACACTTATGGCTAAAACCATTGCCTCTTTCCTAGATGTACCTTTCTCCATTGTAGACGCTACGGTGTTTACAGAAGCAGGATATGTCGGTGAGGATGTTGAAAGTATTTTGAGTAGATTACTACAAGTTTGCGATTATAACGTAGAAGCTGCTGAACGAGGCATCGTATATATCGATGAAATCGATAAGATTGCTAGAAAGTCTGATAACCCATCCATCACTAGAGATGTTTCGGGGGAAGGTGTTCAACAAGCTATGCTCAAAATGCTAGAGGGTACTGAAGTTAACGTGCCACCTCAAGGAGGAAGAAAACATCCAGAACAGAAATTAATCAAGGTCAACACCAAGAATATTTTGTTCATCTGTGGTGGAGCTTTTGATGGCATAGAAAAGAATATTGGTCGAAGAATCAATACTCAGGTCATAGGATTCAATTCCCACAGTAAGGAGGATATTCAAAGCGATAACTTACTTCAATATGTTACCCATCAGGATTTAAAATCTTTTGGATTGATTCCTGAGTTAATTGGTAGATTACCTGTTTTAACTTATTTGGAACCACTTACGGTGGAAACGCTTAAGCGTATCCTTGTGGAACCAAAGAACGCCCTAGTTAAACAATATCAAAAGTTGTTTGAACTGGAAAATGTAGAGCTAAGCTTCACCAAAGATGCTATTGAGCATATTTCAAAGCTCGCTTTAGATTACAAATTAGGTGCGAGAGGACTTCGGTCCATCTGTGAAGCTATTATGACTGATCCCATGTTCGAGATTCCTTCAAAGCCAGAAATTAAAACCTTTGAAGTTGATTTGGAGTTCGTCAAGCAAAAACTAAGTAAATCAAAATTATCTAAACTCAAAGTGGCTTAAGTTATCTAACTTCATGCACTTCGTATTAGTATTTTTGTATATTTATAATTCAAATTAGACAAAACAATTATTAGGTTGATATTAGGGTTTAACCCTTTACGTGCACTCTTTTATCATTAAGAGTGCACTTTTTTTATGAGATACTTTTTAGAAATAGCATATAAAGGCACACATTATCAAGGTTGGCAGAAACAACCGGAGGGTCGTCCTACCATTCAAGGTACTATAGAGGAGAACTTATCCACTATCCTGAATACGCCTACTGATATTGTAGGCTGTGGTCGCACTGATACTGGTGTACATGCTCTAGATTATTATCTACATGTAGATATTGATGGAGCGCTACCTAAAAACTTTTTGTACAGGCTGAATAAGTTACTTCCCAAAGACATTACAGTCTTTAGAGTCATTCCAGTTGCCTTAGATGCACATGCACGATATGATGCTACCCATCGAGCCTATGAATATAAAGTACTTGCCCATAAAGATCCCTTTCAAATTGACACCGCATATCACTTTCCATTTTTTCATCAAGCAGATCAAGAAAAGATACAATCGGCAGCTCAACTGTTACTAGAATATCAAGAGTTTGCACCCTTTTGCAAAAGCAATCATGACGCCAATACCATGATCTGCCAACTCAAAGAAGCTTACTGGGTTTTTGAGGATGAATCTTGGACCTTTCACATCGCTTCTAATCGATTCTTACGAGGCATGATTAGGTTGATAGTAGGTATGTGCCTTAATGTGGGTCTAGGAAAAATTACCTTGGAGGAAGTGAAAGTAGCCTTAGATCAGCAGACCCCATTAAAGAAAAGCTTATCTGTAGATGCAGCTGGATTATACCTCAAAGATATTCGATACCCTTTTATTCAGAAAACAGATTCCTAAAGGGAATACTAAACTGATAAAATTAATCAAAATTAAAAACCGAAAAAATGGAGCCATAAGCAACAACTACAGACATTTTTTTTAAGGTTCTCTTAAAAAATTCACTTAGCTGTGGATTCTTTTAATAATTTTGGCAGATACGCGTTACCTATAAAACGGTTGATATGAAAAAGCTTATTAGTTCATTGCTACTTACTGGATTATTCATTCAGTTACATGCGCAGAAAATAGATTTTACGGATGTTTCCCAATCTGATCAAGAAGCTAAGGCCATTTTAGATCAGATTAAGTCTAATCTAGATAGTTACCAAGGTATTGAAGTAGACTTCGATTATGTGGTAACCGTTCCCGAAGAGGCACCTCAAAAGCAAGAGGGAAATATGCTAGTCGTAGGTGAGCGCTATGCCTTAGATTTGAATGACTATGGGATTTATTCCGATGGACAAACCGTTTGGATGTATGATAAAGCTATCGAAGAAGTCAATATTAACAATAGAGAGGAGAATGAAGACCTTTTAATCTCTTCGCCAACCGATTTATTGGATTTTTATCAAAAGGACGATTTCATATATGCCTTTTACGACGAGTTGGTAGTAGATGGTCGTATCATTACTATGATTGATTTCAAACCGGTGGACGATGAACAAGAGTTTTTCAAGATTAGGCTTAGTGTAGATAAGAAACAAAATCTCCCAGCGGGAGCGAAATTATTCTACAGAGATGGTACACGTATTGAAGTGGTATTCAAACAGGTTTCTAATCAATCCCAATTCAGTGATAGTGACTTTGTATTAACTAAAGAGGATGTAGATTCAGGAGTGGAATTTATTGACTTGAGGTATTAAGCATACTTAGGTCAGGACTTATTTCAGTAAATCTCCCAGAGCTTTATATACGCGCTTCTTTTGTTCTTTTTCCAAATACTTTATCGGATCTGCTGCTCGTTGAGCACAATCCATAATAGGACATCGCTCACAAGTGGTAGAGATCACATTCCTATTGATTGTACTATCCTTTAGGAAACCAATCTTACTCTTTACCGATTTTTCCAATAAAATACCTAAAGAGAGGCCTACAAAATTATGTGCATTACGATCTCCTTTCTTTACTAAGGAGATAATCAAATATTCCTCCGAAGAGTCATGATACTTTGAAATCTGAGCACCTATTTCCATGTCTGAACCACTCTTTTTGAGTTGGTCTAACATACGAATGGATAACCAGCGACGACAATATGTTTCAGATAATCTATTGGCATGAGGCGTATGCTTGCCATCTAAATGGAGTTCTTTATCGACGGTATAATTGACCGAATCTCCACTAGATAAAAACCGAAAAAAGTAAATCTTTCGAATACCCATGAGTGCAGGCAGAATATTGGTCATTCGTTGAAAGACCATTTCCCCAGTTGCGCCGAAATCATGCATGATACCCTGAATATAGCTCGTATCAAAAGTTTCCTTAGCTAGAAACTCCTTCAAACGGATGTGCACAGCATCTAATGGCATAATTAATGCAGCAGAAAAGTATGCTGCCTTGAAGTGAGCTAACACCATTTCAAAGGACTCTACTCGCAACAGCGAAGCTGTATTAGCTCTTTGCTTAAGACCTAAGTAATTGAAACCCAACTCCTTTCCATATTGGAAACCCCGCTGAATAGACCTGAGGCGACCATTTAAAAGTAAGGTTTTTGATTTTGGAATATACACTGAACGGATACCCGCCAGCTCCGTATACTGATCTAATCCACCCTTTTCAATATCATAATGGTAATTCGTCTCTAAAAGATTAGATAGTTGGTCTTCATTCAAGGGTTCAGTGGCTGAAAAGCCATATGCAGCCCTAAACGAACTAACGGCTTCTTCAATATCCTCAAAGTAATTTAAATGCATTTCCAAATAAGACCGTAATGCCCCGTAATAAAAATTCTCCTCGACATAAGCGTGGTTCCTGGCAATCTCCACTAGAGTAGATATGAAGGCGCCCACTTTTTTGGGTGCTTGAGAAATAATTTCAACGATCTTAGAGAGATCAATACCAAATAAATCTAAAGGCAGTTCATTTAAGAAATTAGATTGGAGCAAATCTGATACGGGAGCTAAGGTACCTTCTAATTTATCTGAACTCAATTGCTCAACCGATACCTTAAGACTCTTTGCCAGGGCATCTAATTTATCAGGCTTTGGAAATTTTTTACCCTTCTCAATCTCGTTCAGGTACGAAACAGAAAGACCACTAGTTTTAGAAAGTTCAGCAAAAGAAAGGCCTTGTTCTTGGCGTAACTGCCTCGCTTTTAGACCTAGTATGATACGTGCATTTAAATTCTTTACCGCCATAAGCCTCCAAAATAGCGAATTTTCGCAAAAAAATCTTGAAAGCATAGCCATTTTAATTCAATATAGTATCAATAACTACACAAAGGAATCATCCAAATTGAACTAGGTAACAGATAGGATAAATAAAAAAGTCCCGAAGTTATTCGGGACTTTTTTAGGGAATAGCTTACAATAAATATCGCATGCCGACTTGCCCACCAAAAATATAATAGTTTTGGTTGACTGCATAGGTGCTATTCGCAAAAGAAGCCGGATAATATCTGAAGTAAGGCTCAAACTTCATTTGAATTCTGTTCGTTACGTTATAAGTAACCAGTGTAGATGCGTAATAACTCACCCCTAACTTTTTACTGAAGAAACTTCCAGATTCACCTACGCTATTAATGCCTACTACATCATCCTGATTCTCAGGAGAAACAATATTTCCAACTTTATTGAATAAGAGATTCAACGAAAGACCCGTATAGAATCCCATACCGAACTTTTCATTGGACTTTTCAAAACCAACCATTAATGGAAGATCAAGAATTTCATAGAAGTTATCATTATTGATGTTGTTGAAAATATTCGTTGTCGTAGTATCAATTTCAATAATCTCACCATCCTCGTTCACTGTTTGAACAATAGTCGTCTCAGAACCTATCAATAAATCGTAATTAAACCCTTCCTTGATTCTAGAATAATTCAAGCCAGATCGAAGGCTTAGACCATTTCTAAAAATCATACCTAAATTCATATTTAAGCTAAAAGCAGAGATAGGTAATTCAGTATTCTCTCGCAGTTGCACATACTCAGAAAGAATAGCAGAAGAACTATTGATATTCCGTATAGGCATATCATGTGCAAAAGCTATACTCCAGAATGGTGTATTAAAGTCATCGCGAAAATCAGCACACTGGACATTCTTATTAAACAGTGATGGCAAATTCGATAAGCCTACAAGAGGCTGCGCTAATGCAGGTATATTAAAATCTGTGCGTGTAGATCTATCCGATACATTCAATTTAGATGCATCCGTATCTTGATCTGCTACCAATATAGCTTGAGCACTAGTATACTCAGTCCAATCATCCGTTTTCGCTCCTTCCAACTGACCCTGATTCTGATTAGCCAAAGTCACATTTTGCTCATTAATTAAATCAAGTTCGGCATTCGACGCTAATGCACTCTCCAGTACAGTTTGATCCGAATCCACTTGATCTTCCAACACCATGGTTTCCTGAACCTCAGCTACATCAGCTGAAGGATCTAATTCCAATTGACCAGAGATAATAGCATCTGTATCTGTGGTCAAATCATTAGTTGGCCAAAAAATCATAACAGAGGCTGCAATAGTAACTGCTGCTGCAGATACTACCCATCTAGATTTATCAAATAACCAAAATACCGGCTTCTTATCACCCTGCTGGATTTGGCTGGCCACTTGATCCCAGATGTGCCCAGGAACCTCACTACTGTGGTTACTGAGTTTACGTTGTACTATATCATCCAACTTCTCCTTTCTCATAAATTATTTCATTGTATTGGATTATGATTTCCTTCAAGAGCTTTCGAGCTTTTACTAACTGCGACCTTGAAGTACTTTCCCCAATATTCAATAAATCTGCTATTTCTTTGTGGCTATAACCTTCTATAACATAAAGGTTAAACACCATTTTATATCCATCTGGCAGTTTAGCAATCATAGATAATAATTCCTCTTCTGCTAGATGTTCTATAGCTTCTGGACTGATAACATTAGATGTATTGTAATCTACCAGAGCAATATCTTCGAAATTAATTTTCTCTTTTTCGAGGTATCTTAAACAAGTATTGACCACTATTCTACGGATCCATCCCTCAAAAGAACCTTTGAACTGAAACTTATCGAGACTATGGAATATTTTGACGAATGCTTCTTGCAGCATGTCCTCAGATTCCTGCACATTCCGAGCATAACGCTTGCACAGGGCAAACATTTTGCCGGAAAACTTATCAAAAAGCTCCTTCTGACTCTTGGAGTCTCCTTTGATACAAGATTCTATGAGTTTTCTCTCCGTCAAAATCAGGCATTAGTAACAATGCTACTTGTTAGATTTGAAAATAGGGCAGAACGCTGCCTGCGGTCCTAATAAAGTTAGGTTATTTTTAGGTTAATTTTTAGTCAAATAGTGCCTAATAGACGCTATTGCAAGAGTTTATTCTTACCAAATCGGTTAATATTAGTAGCGATTGAAATGTGATTTGCACCACCAGCTAAGTGATACCTACCTCTTGCATAGCCCAATCGAAACCGTTTTACTTTCAGCTCTAAACCTAAAGATAGTCCTGAAAGGGTTGACCAATTATTTAACTGCATTTCGCGCTGCCTTTGATGATTATAGCCAAACTGCAAACGCATACCCTCCGTTTTCCCAATTAATAATTCACCATTAAGGGAAAAATGCCTCAAAAAGTTATCTAAAACCAAGTTGGGTTCGGGAAGTTCTTCGTCGCCTCCTATGATTAGTATATCGGGCTCAAGACCTTCATCATAATACAGCAAATCCCATTGATTCAAATGATGGTAGCTTACGGAGAATCGAAACGGTAGATACTCCAATCTTTTGGTAATAGTGAATTGTACATCAGTAGGTAACTTACCTCTGCGATCCGTAAAATTTGATCCAGTATGAATACCTAAATTTCTAATTACAAAGGCGTAGCTAATTCTTTTTTCAGCTATCTCATAGAGTAAGCCCCAATCGGAAGAGACACCGGAAGAGGTGTAACTTTCAAGGGCTGAATTGACATAAAGCACATTTAAGCCTACAGTCAATCGCTCATACAATTGCTTACTCGCTCCTATCATCAATGCTTGTTCGGAGCCTTCGAATATCGATGTATTAAAGCCAAACTCATCCATTCCTTGAAAGTCTCCGTAGTTGATGTAGCGAATACCTCCATGAAGATTAAAATCACCTTTTTTGATGTGACCTTTGATCAACCCTTTGATAAAGCTGTGATTCCTGCCCGCCCTTTTTGGAAAACCCAATGGTTTCCAAAAGCTCAGTTGAGCTATGCATCTCATGTGTTTAGGCATTTCAACAATGACCGTCCTGCACTTATCTACCAGTCTGAAAATCATCCTTACACCGAAATCAGCTGGGCTGCGCTTTTGTCCAAAGTAGTTGCTTTTCAGAAATTGTTAAGTCAACGTGGAGTTTCCAAAGGAGACCGAGTGGTTGCCTTGTGCGCCAATACGCCCGAGGCGGTA
>CAJXMP010000068.1 GCA_913056515.1 uncultured Lewinella sp. | reverse complement strand
TGAATCAACACGTAGAAGCTTTCCAGCAATCCTTATTAGAATCTTGGGAAGATTTGCCACCTATGGTTTTAACTTCAGCACTTACCAAGATGGGAAGGGAAAAGGTATTGCAAATCATTACTGATGCCAATAGAGTCTTTAACGATTATCACTAAAGTTGTTTTGAAATGAAGAAGAAAAGGAAGAAGATAATTGCACCCAAGCCTCAATTAATTCCAAATATTAAAGATTGGCCCATTTACCAATTACATGCCGATCGTGCTGGATTTATAGATGAAATAGTAGTAGAAACGATCAAAAACTTTGAACCATTAGCAAAAGAAGAATTATTCTCCTTACTTGCCAAGACTTCATATAGTGAATTAATACGGATCAAAAATTATCCTTGGAAGGTAGATCCCAATGATGATAAAATATTCTGGTCAAAACTTCAAAAAGACATCAAATTATATGATGGTGAGCAAGCGGAGAATTATTTGGCTTTAAAAGAGTTACTTCTCAAAGTTATCCGCAGATATGCAGAAGAAATAGTAGGAAGTTTCAAGCCTAAAACCTTCCGTTTCGCACGTGTATTTTTGACTTTTTTCTTCTCTCGATTACTTAATTCTGCTGCTAGTAAGCACTTTAAGCGTTTTTATAATTCAGACCATCACTTATACGAACGACTAGTTGCAGCAGGAGAGGTCGATCATGTTAGAGCACTAGCAAAGAAAGGAACCATCATTATGGTTCCGAATCACTTTAGTAACTTAGATTCTATACTAATTGGGTATGTCATCGACCAAGCGCTAGGATTGCCAGCCTTCTCATACGGTGCCGGTTTAAATTTATTTAATAATGGTATTGTAGCTTATTTTATGAATAAGTTGGGTGCCTATCGTTTAGACCGACGTAAAAAGAATGGGATATACTTAGAAGTACTAAAGGTGATGTCTAGGATTGCCATCCAAAAAGGTACCAACACGCTATTTTTCCCTGGTGGAACTAGATCTAGATCAGGAGCCATGGAGTCTAGACTTAAATTGGGCTTATTAGGTACAGTTATTGAAGCCCAACGCTATAAAATAGAACATCAGCAATCTGATAAAATATTTGTAATTCCAGTGGTCTTAGGTTATCACAATGTTTTAGAAGCTCGGTTCATGATTCATGAATTTTTGCGCAAGACAGGGAAGGAGATGTATTTCAGATCTAAGGAAAAGTTTTCACTAAGGAAGATTTTAAATTTTGCTTGGAAAATTTTCAAAAATGGATCTGCTATTACGGTATCCTTTGGAAAGCCACTTGATGTATTTGGAAATTTTGTCAATGAAGCGGGGGAGAGCATAGACAAAAATGGGCATATCATTGAGTTAGACGGATATTTCAAAAGAGATGGAAAGATCGTGTATGATAAGCAAAGAGAAAATCAGTACACTCAATTATTAGCTAGTACTATTGTGGAGCGTTATCATGAAGAGAGTATTGTCTTGAATTCACATCTAGTGGCTAGAGTCGCTTTTGATTGCTTTAGAGAGTTAAATAGTGAATTAGATTTATATGGTTTCTTGAGGTTACCAGTTGAAGATTATGGGATACCTTATGCTGTTTTCAAACAAGCCTTAATTGACCGATTAACGCATATCAGGAATAATCCAAAAACAAGTGTACAGCTATCTGAGGATCTTAAAGGAGAGGCTTACGATGATATCATTTCGAGAGGTATCGCCAACTTGAATAGTTTTCATGTGGAGCATCCATTATATCTAGACAAAGAAGGTGTGCTTCGTTCCAAAAATTTCCATTTATTGTTTTATTATTACAATAGATTAGAAGGAATTAATATATAACAAAAACTGCAGCCACATGTTAAAAAGGATCTTACTAAATGAACGTAATATTTTTGTTTTGATCCTTGTCAATGCCTTGATCATTGCCTTATTATATTTTCCAGCTTACAGGTCTTCCAAAGAACTGGTTCTTATCGATCATCTCTTTGTTTTGATCTTCTTATTGGAGATTTACTACAAAGTAAAAAACCTCGGTTTTCGACAATTTTGGGCTAATAATTGGAATAAATTTGAAAGTTTGATCATTTTTTTATCAATTCCAGCCATTTTTCATTCATTTTACCCAACAGCCGAAGTCAGTGTTTTAGTCGCTTTTAGATTACTTCGAATCTTTCGAGTCATTCGTTTTTTTGAATTTATTCCTAGAATTGATACCATATTTTCAGGCTTAAGGAGAGCTCTTAAATCTTCTGTATTTGTGTTTTTTGCATTAATTACGCTCAATTTTTTATTTGCCCTGTTGGCTTGTCAATTTTTTAGAGAGTTAGCACCAGAATATTTTGGGAATCCTTTGTTGTCTTTCTATTCCATTTTCCAATCTTTTACCATAGAGGGTTGGAATGAAATACCAAGACTTTTAGTGGAACGAATAGAGGCAGAAGGCATGGAGGAGGGGATTACTAATATCTGTGCTTGGTCTACTCGTTTTTTCTTTGTTTTGGTTGTTATTTCTGGAGGTATGTTAGGTATGTCTTTGGCCAATGCCATTTTTGTTGATGAAATGACCATGGATAATAACAAAAAGCTGGAGGAGAAAATTGATATCCTAAGCCAGGAGATTAGTTTGTTACATCAAAAATTAGATAGAATTGAACCGGAGTCCAATGCGGATGTTCAAGATATATAGAATACGCTGCTTGTGATTTACATTATCTATGATTTAGAGGCTACCTGTTGGGCAAATAGGCCTTCGCACATGACTCAAGAAACTATTGAGATAGGAGCTATTGCATTAGATGAATATGGAGATGAAATTGGGCGTTTTCAAAGTTTAGTTCGTCCAGTCATACACAAAAATTTATCCGGTTATTGTTTAGACCTAACGTCTATATCGCAAGAAGAGGTGAATCGAAGCCTTACTTTCCCTAACGTTTTTGAAGAATTCATAGATTGGATTGATGAATTTGATAAAAATTACATCTTGTGTTCTTGGGGAGATTTTGATCGTTTTCAGTTAGTTGCAGATTGCAAGTACCATGATTTAGACTACGAATGGATCAATGAATGCTATATTGATTTAAAGAACCAATATCATAAAATACATCGACTCAGGCGAAACCATGGGTTAAAATATGTATTAGAAAAGGAGGGCTTTGAATTCGAAGGTGATCAGCATAGAGCATTGACAGATGCTGAAAACTTGACAGTGATCTTTAAAGCTTATATTGATGAATGGATATATTAAAAAAGCGCTAAGAGTATTAGCGCTTTTTTAGTTCAAATAGTGTCTTTAAATCTTAAGACTCTGCATTAGTGCTTTCTGTTTCTGGTTCAGATTCCTGTTCGGAAGGAGTGGTAGTGGGTTCACTGTTCTCATTCTTCACATAATCCATTTTACACACCGGACATTTTCCAGCTTCTTCTGAGCCACTTCCATCACAATGCATTGGACAAACATAAGCCGCCGTGTAAGCATAATTGTCTTTATCATTTGAGGAAGAATCTGCTTGACTTGAACAGGCAAATGAAGCTAATGCAATAAGACAGCAAAAGATTAAATGTTTCATATCTATGGTATTATTCTGTTTCAGTAGTGGTGTCTACTCCCATATTCCAGAGCTTAGACTCCAATTGATTACCTTCTTCATCGAGTCTTACCCATTCACCATTTCTTTTTCCTCCTGACATATTACCTTTGGCTCTAACGGAACCTGATAAATGATAATATTCCCAAATACCCTCTTGAATATCCTGTTGGAAATTACCCTTAATCAACATTTTACCGTCTTTATCAAAAGTAGACCATTCTCCAGTACGTAGGCCTTTAGCATCATAGGATCCTTGTTTCCAAATTTCACCATTCTCATGAAAAATTTTCCATGGACCTGTTTTATAGCCATCGGTGTAAGTACCTTCTTCCACTTTAGCGCCTGAAGCATTATATTCTACCCAAACTCCTTGCTTAACGCCATTAATCATTTCTCCTGATTCCACGCCTGTAACTAATCCAGAATAAGGCTTTTCAGAAGATTTTAGCATGTAAGTACCATTTTGGTACATTAGCTCTGACATTTCAACAGAAGATTCACAGGCAACTAAAAGTAAAGTGAATAGTAATAAATAGATAAATCGCATAATGATGTAATGATTAAACTTTGTCTAAATTAATTATTTTTTTGATTTCTTTTTCTTCCTTCTAAATTCTTCTATTTCCTCTATTTCAGACAGTAAATCATCTAGACGTTTACTGTTACCAACGGCCAAATCAATGGTTTGTAGATATTCTGCCTTATCTAAGGTCAATTCTTTGATTTGTTGATTAGTATATGCCTCGATATCTTCTAAGAGTTGTTTTTCTGAACTACTGCAAAAGGAAATAGCTTGCCCCCTTGACTTCCCTCTTCCTGTACGGCCAATTCGGTGGACATAATTTTCTGCTTGTTCGGGCAAATCATAATTAATAACAAATTCTACCCCAGGGATATCAATACCTCTAGCGCTGACATCTGTAGCAATTAAAAGGTTTATCTCGTTATTAATAAATGCATTTAAAGCAGCTGACCTTTCTTTTTGAACTTTATCACCATGGATAGAAATCGCTTTTATACCAACTCTTTCCATAGCTTTAACCACACGTTCTGCTCGTACTTTCGTACGTACAAAAGCTAAGATTTTTTTGGATTGATGTTCATTATAAAATCGCTCTAGAAAAAATCGCTTATCATCCATTTCAATAAAGCACACGGCATGATCCACATTTTTAGAAATAGGATCTTTTGGAGAAATTTGAATGCGAATAGGATTTTGTACCAGTGAGTATGCAAGTTTTTTAATCTCTGGGTTGATTGTTGCAGAGAAGAATAAGGTTTGCCTTTGCCTTGGTAAAAATCTCAACAAATCATCGATATCCTTTTTAAAACCGCGATCCAACATATGATCGGCCTCATCCAAAATTAATATCTCACAACGTTTTAGCTGTACATAACCTTGGTGGTGTAAATCAAAAAGTCTTCCTGGCGTACACACTAAAATATCCCCTCCAGCTTGCAGTAATTTAATCTGTGGATCTTGCTCCACACCACCAACTAAACAGATACTTTTTAGCTTCGTGTATTTACCTATAGCATTAATTACCTGATTGATTTGAAGCGCTAGTTCATGGGTGGGTGCCATAACTATAGCTCGAATACCATCACCTCTTTCTCTCCGTTTTTTACGAGATAAGATGCTTAAAAGCGGAATAGCGAAAGCAGCAGTCTTTCCTGTTCCTGTCTGCGCAATAGCTAATACATCCTCTCCATTCAAGATATTTGGAATGGCTTTATATTGAATATCTGTAGGCTTTTTTAATCCTAACTGAGCAATTCCTCGCTTAATTTCCGCTCTAATATTATAATCCTCAAATCTCATAAATCACCAATACATTTATTTTCTGATTCGCAAAGATAAGATAATGGTAATAAGGCAATAGACCATCTAATGAATTAAAAAAATATCAATTGGCTTACGAATAAGCAGATAATGTGGTCAATCAATTAAATTAAACATATTTTATATGCTTAATAATTGATTCTGAAAGCCTTATGATTGTAATGAAATTTGGAGGTAGTAGTGTTGCCTCTGCTGAAAACATCAAAAATGTTGCCCGAATAATCCAAGAAAAAACTGAACCCAAAACTGTTGTGGTTTCCGCACTAGGAGGGGTAACGGATGATCTATTGACCATACTTGAATCCAGCATACAAGACATTCCATACGAATATATCGAAAGAGTGAAATTAAGGCATATCGAAGTAGCCTCACAGCTAGGATGTTCCAATAAAGCTCTTTTTGATACCATCAATGAAGTTTTTGAAAAAGTTTGTAGCATTTGTGTGGGTGTCCATGCTTTAGGTGAAACAACAGAGCGCATAACTGCACTTATGATGAGTTTTGGTGAACAACTTTCGTCCAAAATCATTTTTGATTATTTCAATGTCCTCGGATTAGCTTTTAATTATTTTCCTAGTCAGGAAAAGATTATCGCAAATGGTACCTATCAATTAGCTACCTTAGATAAAGAGCAGAGTTATTCCAATATTCAATCATTCATTAGTTTAGAAAATAATTTCATCGCACCAGGTTTTATTGGTTGCAATCACAAAGGTGAAATCGTTACCTTAGGGAGGGGTGGAAGTGATTACACTTCAGCGATTATAGCTGCAGCAGTTCAGGCTGAAAGGTTAGAAATTTGGTCTGATGTGGATGGTATGTTGAGTGCTAATCCAAAGATTGTCAAAAGTGCTACTCAGATTAATAAGCTGACCTATGAAGAAGCATTTGAGTTGTCCTATTTTGGGGCTAAAGTATTGTATCCACCAACTATAAAACCATTGGTTGACTGTCAGATTCCATTAGTATTGAAAAATACTTTTTCTCCTGATGCTCCTGGTACATTTATCAATAATCAAAAAGAAGAACAAGGAGATTATATCAAAGGAGTTAGTGCTTTAAATGGTATTGGTCTTCTAAATATTTCTGGAACTGGAATGGCCCATCGAAAAGGCTTAGCTAGAAGGGTTTTCGAAGGACTAGAATCGGCCCAAGTTAATGCTATTATGATTACTCAATGCTGTTCAGAGCAGAGTATATGTATAGGTATTAAGGAAGAAGAATTAAGTCAAGCTAAACTGGCTTTAAACCAAATGTTCAACGCTGAAATTCAATCTGGGCTTTTGAATGAAATTCAAATGGATGACCAATATTCTATTATAGCAATAATAGGAGATCGAATGATAAATAAGATAGGATTGAGTGGTAAAGTATTTTCCGTGTTAGGAGAAAACGGTATAAATATTAAGGCTATAGCGCAAGGCGCATCCGAACGGAATATATCCTTAGTGGTGCACAAAGATGTAGAGGATAAGGCAGTAAATGTTTTGCATGAAGCGTTTTTCTCTACTAATACTAAGAAAGTGCATTTATATATTGCTGGAAAAGGAAATGTAGGAGGTGAATTCTTGCAGTTGCTAGATCGCCAAAAGCAATATTTACTAGATAGCTTTAATCTAGAGTTAATTCCAGTATTAGTTTGTGATAGTAAAAAGTATATCCACAAGGTGGCAGAACCTGTTCAGGATATTGAGCAGGTTTTACAGAAAGAGGGTAAAGCTTATACAGGTTTTGAAGCCATTGTTGAAAGAATCAAATCGGATAACTTAAGGAATGCCATATTCATTGATAATACAGCTTCAGAATATGTTAGTTCTTTCTACGAGTCTATTTTAAGAGCAGGGGCAAGTATTGTAACCTGTAACAAAATTGCTTGTAGCGGTCCATATGATCAATATAAGTTACTTGTTGACTTAGCTAAAGAACAGGTTTTACAGTTCAAATATGAGACCTGTGTAGGAGCAGCATTACCAGTTATCAAATCTATCCAAGACTTGGTGCTCAGTGGGGATAAAATCCATGCTGTAAAGGCGGTTTTATCTGGTAGTTTGAATTATATATTCAATGCTTATGATGGATCTAAACCATTTGCAGAGGTAGTAAATGATGCAAAAATTCTTGGATTTACTGAACCTAATCCATTGATTGATTTGAGTGGTACCGATGCTATTAGAAAGATTTTGATATTAGCTCGAGAAAGTGGACTTGAATTGGAATTTGATCAAGTTGAAAATAACAGTTTTTTACCTGAAGCCTGTTTGAACGCATCCAATGCCGATCAATTGTTGGAGTTACTCCTTGCAAATGAGGCACACTTTAAGCAGTTATATGATACAGCTAAAGGAGAGGGGAAGCGATTAAAAGTAGTAGCAAGTTTTGAGGGTGGAAACGCAACTTTTGGATTAGAAGCAGTGGATAGAGAACATCCTTTTTACCATTTAAATGGAAAGGATAATATATTTTTGATACATTCAGATAGATATAAGGCACAACCTTTAATTATTAAAGGGGCAGGGGCAGGAGCTGAAATTACGGCCTCTGGTGTTTTCTCTGACTTAATGTTAATCGTTAATAAATAATGGCCAGAACTGTACAAGCATTTGCACCAGCTTCTTATTCCAATCTTTCAGTTGGGTATGATATACTTGGACTAGCGCTAAGTAGCATAGGGGATGTAGTTGAATTAGAAGAAAGACAAGACAAGCGTATTGAGATCATTGACATTCAAGGCGCTGTAGGTTTAAGCATGGACAAGAATAAAAATGTATGTGGAGTTGTTATCCAAGCCATGCAAAATAACACAGATGGGCCAGGAGTCAACATTACCATAAAGAAGGGTTTTCAGCCCGGTAGTGGTTTGGGCTCTAGTTCAGCCAGTTCAGTTGCAGCTGCAGTTGCTTATAATGCCTTATTGAATCAACCATTTGATCAAGTTGACTTACTGGATTTTGCGTTAGAAGGAGAGTATGTTGCTTGTGGTGCTCGTCATGCAGATAATGTGGCACCTTGTTTGTTTGGTGGTTTAACCATGGTGAAATCCTACGACCCATTAGACATTTTACAACTTCCAATCCCCAAAGGTCTTTATATGGCTACTGTTTTTCCAAATGTAGAAGTAAAGACAGCTGATAGTAGATCAAAGGTACCTAAAGCAGTTTCGACAAGTTTGTTGACGCAACAAGTTTCTTCTATGGCTGCATTTATAAAAGCCCTTTATGAGGAGGATATCAGCTTAATGGCGCAAAGTATGGTTGATTATGTTGCTGAGCCAGGAAGGAAAGATCTTATTCCACATTTTGATGATATGAAATCGAAAGCGCTTGCATTAGGTGCTTTAAACTTTGGCATTTCAGGGTCAGGACCTACAGTTTATGCACTCACTAATAATGAGGGTGTGGCTTTAGAAATTGTAAAGGAACTAGATGCTTTGTTGATACAACATGGTATTGAAAATTTCAGTTTTGTAGAACCTCTTAAAACGGATACTGGCGCCTATATAATCTAAGCATGATATACACTAGTACAAATAATAAAAAAGAGCTGGTAGATTTTAAAACAGCCACACTGAATGGATTAGCCAGTAATAATGGATTGTATACCCCAACGCATATACCTATTCTAGATGATAAGCTTCTAGAGGCAGAAGCATTTAATTTAGATATAGCCTTGGAGCTTATGAAGCCTTTCGTAGGTGAATGTATTCCTGAAGAAAAATTAAAAGAAATCCTTTCAGAGACGCTCAATTTTGAGTTGCCATTGGTTAAGCTAGAACCAAATACCTATTGTTTAGAATTATTCCATGGACCAACAGAAGCATTTAAAGACGTAGGTGCTAGATTCATGTCTAGAGTATTGGCGTATTTTTCAAAATCATCTAATGAAACCAATCATATTCTTGTTGCAACATCTGGTGATACTGGCGCTGCTGTAGCTAATGGATTTCATAATGTACCTGGTACTCAAGTACATGTGCTATTCCCCAAAGGTAAGGTTTCAGAATACCAAGAGAGTCAAATGACTAGTCTTGGAGATAATATTCATGCACTTGAAGTAGAAGGTGTCTTTGACGATTGCCAAGCCCTTGTAAAACAGGCGTTTAGAGATAATGACTTAAGGTCAAAACTTAAATTAAGTTCTGCGAATTCAATCAATGTTGCCCGATTTTTGCCACAAATGCTGTATTATTTCAAGGCTTTCTTTGATGTAGAAAAGGACTTAAGATCTTCGATTAGTTTTGTAGTTCCTTCAGGTAATTTCGGTAATGTAACAGCAGGTTTAATCGCCCAAATGATGGGTTTGCCCATTCGACGATTGATTCCGATTACCAATGCGAATGATACTTACTTTAAATACCTTAGTACAGGCAAATATCAAGCAGTGCCATCCAAGCAAACCTTATCCAACGCTATGGATGTCGGTGATCCAAGTAACTTTGCCCGTATCCAATACTTGTTGAAGCAGGATTGGAACAAAATCAATGAAATGCTTCCAAGTATATCTGTATCTGATAAAGATACCTTGGGTACCATTGATAAACTTTATAAGGAGGCAGGCTATGTTTTAGATCCCCATGCTGCAGTGGGATATTATGGATATCAACATTTAAAACAGGAAGGTGAACTAGCGATAATATTGGGAACTGCATCTCCAAAGAAATTTGCTAGTGTCATTCAACAGGTTATTCCTTCTTATGAATCTCCAAATGTAAATGCACTTAGCACGCATAAGATTAGTCTACCCAATGATTATCATGCATTATTGGATTACTTGTCTACCATAATGGTATCAAAATAAGGCCTGATCAAATTCAAAAACATAGGCAAAACAACTTCTAGACTTAGCTATTAATTCATAAAATAATCTATTATTCAACTAAGAATGATAGAAGTTTTGTTATGTTAGAATAATTATATCTCACTATGCTTCAAACCTTAAAGAAATACTTCGGTTACGATTCATTTAGACCACTTCAAGAATCCATTATTAGTCATGTGATATCTGGTCAGGATAGTCTTGTGTTAATGCCAACAGGAGGGGGTAAATCTATTTGTTATCAAATTCCAGCATTAGAATTAGAGGGTACAGCTATAGTGATATCACCATTAATTGCATTAATGAAGGACCAAGTTGATGCACTTCGAATCAATGGAATTGCAGCTGCTTATTTTAATTCGACTTTAGATCATGCAGAAAAAGCTGCTGTGTTTAGTCAACTTCAGAGTGGTGCCCTCAAGTTATTATACCTTTCTCCCGAGCGCTTAATGTCTGATCAAGCTTACTTCTTAAACGTGTTAAAGGACGAAAAAATATCTTTGTTTGCCATTGATGAAGCACACTGTATTTCGCAATGGGGACATGATTTTAGACCGGAATATCGAAAGCTTTCTAAGTTGAAAGAACATTTTCCGAATGTTCCGGTAATAGCACTTACTGCGACAGCTGATGGGAGGACACAAGCAGACATCCTTGAGCGTCTTAATCTGAATTCACCTAAATCTTTTATATCAAGCTTTAACAGAGAAAATATCAAGTATACTGTAAAGCCTAAGCAAGATTCTAAGAGTAAATTACTTGATTTCCTAGCTACACAAAAAGGTAATGCAGGTATCATCTATGTATTATCTAGAAAATCTACCGAGGCAATGGCCAATTATCTTGTTTCGTATGGATATAATGCTAAACCCTACCATGCAGGTATGAAAAGGGAGGACCGGGATGCAAATCAAGACGCTTTTTTAAAAGATGAAGTAGACATTATAGTAGCAACGGTTGCTTTTGGTATGGGAATTGATAAATCTAATGTTCGATTTGTTGTACACATGGACTTACCAAAGAATATTGAAGGGTATTATCAAGAAACAGGACGAGCAGGAAGAGATGGTCTACAGTCAGAAGCACTCTTGTTTTTTAGTAGAGGGGATGTAATGCAACTGAGAGGTTTTATTGAGATTGAAGGAAATGAAGCACAATCTGATATCATGTTAGAAAAATTAAACATGATGGTTAGTTATTGTGAAAGCAGAAAATGCCGCCGGCAGTATTTATTAGAATATTTTGGTGAAGATCATTCTGGAAATTGTGGTAATTGTGATGTATGTCTAACGGATTATGAAACTTTTGACGGAACTATCATCGCACAAAAAGCACTATCTGCGGTAGCAAGGCTCAAAGAAGCATATGGTGTATCCTTTGTTATAGATTTTCTTCGAGGATCAAAATCTGCCAAGATCAAAGATTGGCATAAGGAGATAAAAACATATGGTGTAGGGAGTAACCATAGTAAAAAAGAATGGCAAGCATACATTCAACATTTAATTGATAGTGAGTATTTAAAAATTGATGGAGGCAAGTTTCCTCTGCTGAAACTAGGAACAAAAAGTACCGCTGTTCTCAAAGGTCAGATCAGTGTAGAATTAATTCGTCCCGAGCAAGAAACTAAAGATGCTGCCACTTATACTGAGGAATTATCCTACGATAGTGGTCTGCTAGAAACTTTAAAATCTCAAAGACGAGAAATTGCTGAAGCAGAAGGTGTAGCGCCTTACCTGATCTTTTCTGATAAAACCTTACTAGAGTTAGCTCAATATATTCCTTTAGAATTTAACCACCTGGAAAGAATAAGTGGCTTTGGTTCAGTAAAACTTAGGAACTATGGTGAGGCATTTCTTACCTGTATTCAAACTTATGCAAGATCAAATGGATTAGAAACGAAGATTTTGCAGAAACCTATCCCAAAAAGAAGGAAGCAATCCTACAAACAAAAAACAAAACAAACAGATAGCGCCCGTTTATCCTATGATTTATTTAAAGAACATGGCGATGTATCTGATGTAGCACGAATGAGAAACCTTACAGAAGGAACTATAGAAGGTCATTTATTAGCTTTTATAGATTCTGGAGATCTAGCCCTTGAAGATTGGGTTAATGAAGAAGTAATCATAATGATAGAAAAAGTATTGAAAGAAATATGGCCTAAGGAAACTTTGCGCTGACCAAGAGATCAAAATGTTCGCCCACCAAAGGCAAGCTTTTCAGGGACGCAAATGTCTAAGGGGCTTCTCGTTATCAACTTCCATTAACTGTAAGCTTCAAACACTTGTTTTGAGC
>CAJXMP010000067.1 GCA_913056515.1 uncultured Lewinella sp. | reverse complement strand
ACCCCTCTGGCATAAATACTGGCCAACCAGGTCTTCCAAAGCGAAGATAAACTGGACCATTATGTTCGGCAATGGCAATAGTAGCTTCTTTAGTCTGGTTGTAATCACATGGATTAATGACCGTCATTCCAGGAAGCATCTGCATCATACCAATATCTTCCATAATCTGGTGGGTAGCACCATCTTCTCCAAGCGTAACACCTGCGTGAGAAGCACAAATTTTAACGTTCTTATGTGAATAAGCAATAGACTGTCTGATTTGATCAAAAACTCTACCTGTAGAGAAATTGGCAAAAGTACCTGTGTATGGAATCTTTCCTGTTGTTGCTAATCCAGCAGCTAATCCCATCATATTTGCTTCTGCAATTCCCACTTGAAAAAAACGTTCTGGAAAAGCATCTTGAAAAGCATTCATCTTCAATGATCCCGTTAAATCGGCACATAGTCCAACTACCTGATCATTTTGTTTACCTACTTCTAAAAGTCCTGCACCAAATCCATCTCGCGTAGACTTCTTATCTGTTGATTTATAATTAGATAACATAATTCTTGTTTTATCAGGTATTATTGAAAAGGATAAGGATAATCGCCCATAGTTTCTTCCAATTGTGCTAGGGCAGTCTCTGTTTGTTCAGCATTAGGTGCTACACCATGCCATTTGTGTGAACCTATCATAAAGTCTATAGGATAACCCATTTCCGTACGCATCAGAATCACTTGAGGTTTACCATTACCGGAATTTGCTTTGGCTTGTTCCAAGACTTGCACTAAGTCCTGCATATTATTACCATCTACTTCGACACAGTCCCAGCCAAAGGTTTCCCATTTCCCCTTAAGGTCTCCTAAAGTAAGTACATCATCATTATCGCCATCGATCTGTCTACCATTCCAATCAACTATACCGATTAGATTATCTAATTTATTGTGAGCTGCATACATAACAGCTTCCCAGATTTGACCTTCCTGTAATTCTCCATCCCCCATAAGACAGAATACATTATGGTTATCTCGATCCAGTTTCTTTGCTTCTGCAACACCACAGGCAACGGATAAACCTTGGCCTAAGGAACCTGAAGCAATACGAACACCAGGTAGACCCTCATGTGTTGCAGGGTGTCCTTGAAGTCTGGAGTCTAGTTTTCTAAAAGTGGCTAATTCATTCACATCAAAGTATCCAGCACGAGCTAAAACACTGTAAAATACTGGAGAGATGTGCCCATTAGATAAAAAGAACATATCCTCGCCTTTTCCAGTCATCTGGAAATCCGGATTATGCTCCATTATTTTAAAATACAAGGCGGTAAAAAGATCGGCACATCCTAGAGAACCACCAGGGTGTCCAGAGCTAGCAAAGTGTACTTGACGGATAATATCTCTACGCACTTGACTAGCAATACGTTCTAATTCCTGAATAGAAGACATGGAATATATTTTAAGGTTACGAATCGTAAGCAAAATTAAAAAAAATCACTGCTAAAAAAACAAAAGGCAACCTAAGGTTTCCCCTAAATTGCCTTTGTTATTTCCTTAACTATGGTTTACTAGTTAACAGAATCCATTAAGTCTTTGCCTGGCTTGAACTTTACAACGTTCTTAGCTGCAATCGTAATAGTTTCTCCAGTTCTAGGGTTACGACCAGAACGAGCTTCGCGTCTAGTTACAGAGAAAGTACCAAAGCCAATAATTGTAGCTTTGTCATTTCCTTTTAATGCAGAACCAATAGCGCTAAACATAGCATTTACTGCAGTGGTAGCCTGAGCTTTAGTAATGTTAGACTCCTCAGCAACTTTGTTAATCAAATCTCCCTTATTCATTATTCAATGATTTATGAAAAAAATAATATAAATAATCGTCTGTCAATCACTAAACATCAAAGAAGTTTAAAATAATTCCAAACCCCTTGATTTTATTAGTAAAAACATGTGATTTAATTCAAAATAAGTAAACTTTACGTTAAGCATCACAATATTTTTACTTTTTTTTCGATATTTTTAAAAAAACATTGCTAAACGATGAAATCATTAAAGAAACTTAGCATTCTGGCACTTTTCGTAGGTTCAATATTCGCTTTCAACGGTTGTTCCCCAGGGTATGGATGTGAAATCAATGAAAATGCTACAGTAAAAGCGAATAGAAAAGGTGAATTACCTGCAGGGGGTGGGAGATCAAGCCTGTTTCCTAAGGATATGAATAAGAAGATGAAGAAAAAAAGGAATTAAGCACCACGCTTTTCCTGCTCAGCAAATGTATTGATGCTAAAAACCGTTGCAATCAGAAAAATTCCTGGGAAAATGCTTAGCCAATAAGCATTTAAATTGGACTTGCCTTGATTAAGTAATATGCCCCAACTAACCTCTCCTGCTGCCATACCTATACCTAAATAACTCAGCGCAGCTTCAAGCAGTAAGGCACTAGAAACCGTCATGGCCATAGTTACTAATAATTGATCTTTAATATTTGGGAATATATGTCTCCAAAATATTTTCCAATGACTCAGTCCCAATTGCCGCGCAGATAAGATATAGTTTTTCTCTTTTACACGAATAACCTCGCCCCGAACTATACGAGCAATGAAGATCCAAAAAATTCCAGCATATAATAACATAGTCAAATTAAATCCGGGAGATTTAAATACACCTAAAATAGCTAGCAAAATCAAAGTAACAGGCAATGCAGATAATAATACAATCAACATATTGAATAGCTGATCTACAGGAATATAAACGAGCTTCCTACGAGTAGATGGGATTAATGGACTAAGCTTTTTCTGAAACAACCACAATCCCGATATACTTATTCCAAATATGCCTAATAGGGACAGTATAGTTTTAAACGTAAAATCTCCTGTTACCATTAGGGTAGATTTGCCCAGCATATACATGGCGTAAAAAGTAACAGGAATAAGCAAGATGGTCAGCACTATTTGAGTGATAGACCATTTAATGGTCCTATTCCCAAAATATCCAGCAAATCCACCAAGTATCAATCCAATCAATCCTGCCACAAAGCCAACAATAAGTGCTACTTTCAAGCTAATCCTGCATCCGGTTAGTATCCCAGCTAGCACATCTCTACCTAATTTATCTGTACCTAACCAATGCCTGTATCGCCAGGATTCAACACGCTGACTTTCAAAGGGACTTTTAAATCCATTATTTGCAAAATCTAGACTTTGAGCAGAATAGGGAACCAATGGCATTAGTTTAAACCCTTGATGATTTTGCCAATCTACACGGCGAATAACATTATATCTTTTATTGCAACCCAAATCAAATAATTCTTGACCAATCGCTGGTAAATACAGTTTACCCTCATAATTAGCTACAATAGGTTTATCAGATGCCAAGAACTCTAAGGCCAATGCAATAAAGACGATTACTTTCAACCAAAACTTGGCAAAAGCATAAGCTTTTGATTGAAATGAACGGATATGACTCTGTTGCTTAGACATACTTCATCCCTCCCTTTCTCAGTTTTGGATCGAATATAAAATATAAGATGTCAGATAGTAGATAACCACTTAAGGTCATAACACCTGCAATAAAGCACAAGGCATATAGTACTGGCCAATCATTGGACAAAAAGGCATCAAATAATAAGCCTCCTAATCCTGGTATAGCAAAAATAGATTCTATGATAATGGACCCCGCCAGTAATCTACTGATCAATGAACCCACAATAGTCAACAGTGGATTTATCGAATTAGGTAAAACATATTGGCGAATTATTTTTGATTCAGGTATTCCTTTTGCCCGAGCACTTTGGACATAAGGCATTTTCCATTCTGCTTTTATCTTATCACGAAGGTGTTTGTAGATACTCCAGGTGATGGGGAAAGCAAGGCATATAATAGGAAGAGTATACACTTTGATTAATCCAATTAAGGATATGCCAGAGCTTGTTAAGGTAAATGCGCCAATATCAAAGAATCCCAATGCAGCAAAGCGAGCTTGATTCGCAAATAGGAATATCAATACAGTAGCTAACCAAAATCTAGGAATAGCTAAGAAAATGGAACTCCAGCCATCTAGTGGATGCCTAGATTGTTCATTGAGCTTCCTTGAACTCCAAATCACTAGGCTACAGGCTAGCAAAATGGCCAATGTAAATGCAATTAAATTAAGTAGTAGTGTTCTAAGGATGGCTCCTTTTATTAAGGCATTAACCGATCTACCAGAATAAGATTGGCCAAATTCAAAAACAATAGCTTTTGACCACCAATGGTGAAAGCGATTGGCACTGCCATTCCAATCGATCTGTGGTAAATAATCAGAAAAACTAGGCGAAGATTGAGTCAACTCAGTACTGAGGTTCTGAATTTGGCTTATCAAAACATCCACTTCAGGATGATTAATCTGTTCCAACTGATTTTGGAATCCGACTAAACTAAGCCCAGACCAATATTTACTTCTTAATGCATTAATCTGCACTTGGAGTTCAGCTTGAAGGCTATAATCTCGTTCAATCAATTCGTCCATCAATTGCATCCAATGGATCGTTCCATCCCAATCTCCGGTTTGATAGGCTAATTGCTCAATCGTTTGTTTTTTTCCTGCGGGAAAAATAGTTCGAAGCACTTCTGCATCCACAAACTGAGGACTTACAGATATATAAAAAGCAGCTTGATCTAAATTATACGTCTTTATACAATCTAGATAAACCCTTTCGTCAACAGTCCCATCGATACCACATAAAGAGGCTACTTGATCACCCCTAGCAGATTCCTGCAAGCCAAAAAGGCATATACTCAGCACGAATAGTGTTGGTATAAAAAGCAAGATTCGGATACCGATGCTTTTAGACATAGGCTTTTATTTCAGTGTTAAACATCCTAAACAAACGTTCGGACTTAAATTTGACCCTCCATGCTCAAATCTATCATGGATGACTACGCGACTCAGTGGCGTCATTAACCAAGTTACAGCTTGCTCATCATAGAGGATTTCTTGGAAAGTTCGAAATTGCTCTTCCCTACTAATTTCGTCTAAATTGGCTGCAATAGCGTCAAGCAATGCGTCCGTTTCAGCATTCCCAAACTGCATTCTATTTTGTCCTGTAGGAATATTGGCTGAGGTGTGAAACATTTGTCTGAAATCATCTAATCCAGGACTAAACCCTGAACCCGTCATAGTTAAATCAAAATCTCTTTGTCCAACCATTTCGTACCAACCCTGTCTATCCTTGGTGATGATCTCTACTTCAACACCTGCATCCTTAGCTGCTGCTTGAAAAATAAGTGCAATATTTTCTGCGGCTGGAGTAGGTGTAACTAAATACTCTAATTTAAAATCAGTTAGAACTCCGTCAATTTCTTTCTCTAAAACACCGTCCTTATTATTATCTATCCAACCCGCTTCATTAAACTGAGCTATTGCGCCTTCTATATCAAAATCAATCAGCGGTAAGTCCTCTGCATAATAAGACTTGAAATTCAACACTGGACTATTCGTTCGATTACCCAAACCATCAAAAATATTTTCTATGATGCTGGTATAATCAAACAACATGGAAATTCCCATCCTAACACGCTTATCTTGAAGCACTGGAGATTTAGTGTTTTGATACACTAAATATTGGATATTTGTTACATCGGAAATGAAGTTGTATTCATCGGTATATGTTGGATTTTCAGCAAGCGTTTTAAAATCCTTTGAATCCAATGTAATAGCCACATCAAATGAATTATTGGTAAACATTTGAGCAGCCGTTGTAGCATCTGTTACTGATATCAATCGAATGGTATCTGGATTTGCTTTGAACCAAGTATTGCTTGGACTATCAGTTTCACCCCACCAATCAGTCTTCTTCGCCAATACCATTAATTCACCCGTTTTCCACTCTACAACTTCATACGGTCCCGAACCATTCACCCCTGCTGGTTCTACAGAAAACGCCTCACTTTCAAATGTAGCTGCCAATGCTTGAAGCACCTCATCTGAATCATCAATTCCAGTATTAGTGATTAAATCAATTAGACTATAATTCGCATATTGATTGTCCGGATCATATTTTGATGCTTGCAAAACAGGCATAATGGAATAAATAGCTTCTTCTGCCAAGACATACTGTTGGCTGATTCCTACTGAAAACTTTTTAGGGTTATCAGGATCAATCTCAAATAAATCAATAGTAGCTAGATAGCTTCTGTATGGAGAGGGTTTACCTTTAGGATTGAACAACATCTTAAGGGAAGTCTCCACATCCTTAGCTGTTATAGGACTTCCATCATCCCAATTTGCACCCTCTTTAATTTCCATTTGATAAATGGTTCGACCATCAGTGGTATCTACACTAGCCAATTCCTTTAAAAGAACTGGGACCATTTGTGCAGTCTCTAGGTCATAAGTAGCAAGGTATTGATGTATAGATCTTATGACCATTAAGGTATAAGCATCCAATGCAGTAGCTGGATTTAGTGAAGAAATATTAGCAGGAATTCTAACATCTACATTATTGCCGTTTCGGACATATTCCTTTTGTTGTTCAGGCGCATCTTTGCTACATGATCCTAACAGAAGAAGGATAAAAGTAAAGCCGAATATTTTTATCAGGGTAGTTGTGTTCATGATGTTAATCATTAGGATGATTTGTAAATAACGATAAAAAGTGATTATGGAGTAATTCCAATATACTTAAATAAAACAAAGCTTCAATTGAATAGAAATTAATTTAAATAAAATTAAACGAGCCTAATCACCATTTTTTTAAAAAATCAAGTCTTCAAACTAAACCAATTCACTGCTATATCTATTATTTAGTTAAGCGGTTTTAAATATGAAAATACTAATAGCAGGTGGTAGTGGCTTATTAGGCCAAGCACTTCAAATGGACTTAGAGGATAAAGGGCACGAGATACGCATACTTAGCAGGAGTACGCCAGCCAAAAAGGGTTATTTCCACTGGAATCCTAGTGAACAGCATATTGATCCAAATGCTTTTGACTCCATTGATGCCGTGATCAATTTGGTAGGGGCATCTATATCTGAAGGAAGATGGACTGCCAAGAGAAGAAAAGTTCTTATTGAAAGCCGTGTGAAATCTACTCAATTCCTGATTCAAGCCATTGAACAATACGCCCCTAAGCTTGCTGTATACATAGGTGGAGCTGCGGTAGGTATTTATCAAGATACAGGGGAACAAGCATTTGATGAGCAGGCTCCAATAGGAAACGACTTTATGTCCACCCTTGCCCAACAATGGGAACAAGCGCATCAGCAGATAAAACGGCTATCGTCTACTCGAATGGTTATCTTCAGAATTGGAGTTGTACTCACTTTAAATGGGGGGGCTTATCCCGTTCTAAAGAAGAATATGATTCTAGGTATTGCACCTAATTTTGGTAAAAGGGTGTATTACCCTATCGTGCATATCGATGATGTCTGTACTGCATTTGAATGGGCATTGAGTCAAAAAAATGCTACGGGCATATATAACCTGTGTGCGCCAAAACCTGCACATCACTTAGAAGTTTTTAAATGGATTAGTCAAACGAGTTGGAAGCCATACATCCCTATACCAGTTCCTAAATTTGCACTACGCATTGCCATGGGTGAGCAATCCAATATAGTAACTAGGAGTCTTCGGATATTACCCCAAAGACTCCTAGCGGAAGGATTTGTATTTCAATATACTGATGTAAAAAATGTAATTAAGGATTTAGAGCAAGCTTAATCCTCAAACACTTCTATATCTCGATTTTTGACTACTAAATCAGTGAACTTGCCTTCATATCTAGTCGCCTTTACAATGTGATTGTCAATCCAATGGTAGTTACCTCCACGAGGTTTTCCAAAAAGGATACCATGGTATTTAAATCCATGTTTGTTGAGCCAAGCTTCAGTTACCTGTCGGTGATCTTCTGTCCTAGAAGTGAAGAATGTGATGACATGACCTTCATCGTACCATTTGTTGAGTGTGACCAATGCTTCCGGGTATAACTCTGCTGTAGCCATACGCTCGGGTTCTTCATTTGGAATATCATCACAAATAGTACCGTCAATATCTATTAAATAATTTTTGGTTTCCTTGGAAAGTACTGGGCTTAATTGATTCCCTTTTTCGTCCTTAAGGGCTTTGAGAGTCAAAGAAGGTTTACTTTTCATAGGTCGTTTTTTATGAAAAAACTCTTTGCATCTACAAATGGTTCTACAAATACCTGAAAATATTCAGAATGTATCACCTAAATGACTTAAAGATATCTTCTGGGTCAATACTCACCCCATTATGCCAAATTTCGAAGTGTAGGTGAGGACCATCCGTTTGCTCACCTGTATTACCAATAATGGCGATTGCTTCACCGGCATTCACAATATCTCCCACCTCTTTTAACAAGGCAGAATTATGCTTATAAACTGTGATAATATTATTGGCATGTTGGATGGTAATGGTAAATCCAAAATCCATATCCCAACCAGCAGAAATTACAGTACCCCTTAAAACAGATAAGATGGGCGAATCTTTGGGGGCAATAAGGTCTATCCCCCAATGTTTATTCAAAGTATTATAAGGCGCAGAAATTTCACCACGAACAGGAGGAGAAAAATATATCTGATCAATAGGTAGGCCCGTTTCTGAAATGGCCCCAACCATTGCATTTTGAGTTACTCTTCGAGTTTCTTCCAGCTCTACCTCTTCCCGCAATAGCGTATCCTCTTTTATGGGATCAACTATTTCAATCGTATCATCAGAAATTCGAGCAGCACTAGCTACGTCCTCCTCTGTTTCTGTTTCTCCAACCAATATTTTTTTAAAGCTATCGGTATAGTTCTTCTGAATGCGCATAGAATCATTCATGCTTTTTAATTCCCGTTCAAGCATTAAAATCTCATTATTGACATCTACGTCTCCATAACCAGGTATCAAACGCTTCAGAGGAGTGAAAACAATAAAGACTAAAATAAGCACAGATATTAGTACAGCTAGAGTAGAACCAATCAGATAAAAATTCAATAAAGTCAGTTTATAACTTCCAATCTCCTCGAAGGTATCATTGTTCATTACCACCAAGCGGTAAGTGTTCCTTAAACGTTCTCTCCACCTCTTAATCCTGGGCTCTTTTTTTGCCATAAACCGGACTGCTTGAAATCTTATTAAACAGAAAAAGCTACAAAAAGTCGTTTTGTAGGTATAAATACAAATTTAAGGGATATTTTAACTTAAAATAATTTTTTCTTTTTAAGGTTATTATCGTGTACTTTTGGCACTTTAATCCCGTACTAAAATGTTAAACAATCGTAGTCTTTAGTATTTCATACAAAGACATTGTCCATTGGTTAAAACAGTTGTTTTGAGAAATAGAAAAACACAAATTTGCTTCACCTTTCTACTAACGACCATCTTACTGGCTTGTTCTACGCAAAAAAGTAAAGATGATGTTACTGCAATTGGGAAGCTTTATCATAATACTACAGCCCAATACAATGGTTACTTTAATGCTGATGTAATTTATCAGCAAAGTATCCTCAACCTGGAAAGCCAGGTTATGGATAACTATCTAGATATTTTACCACTTTACAAATACACTGAAGCAGAGAATCCATTAGCTGAGGGTCCTAGTTTAGACAATGCCATTGAAAAAGTGACTATTGTGGTATCGCTTCACCGAGTGAGTGATTGGACCGATGATTGTTATCTATTAATGGGAAAGGCCCAATACCTCAAACAGGATTATGAATCCTCTATGGAAACGCTAGAATTTTTAGCAGAGGAATACAGTCCTTCAGCCATGGAAAAGAGAAAACGCGATGCAGAAGCAGTAAAAAAGGGTAAGAAAAAATCTAGTTCTGCGAAAAAGAAAAAATCACGCAAAAAGAAGAAAAAGAGAAGGAGAAAGCCTAAGCGTAGAAAAAAATCCTCTAAGAAGAAAAAGAAGTCCAGTAGCAAAAAGAAATCTAGTTCTTCTTCCAAGAAGAAAAGCAATAGCTCCAAAAAAAGTGATAGCTCTGAAGAAACAGATACCGATAATCCCGTAGTTGGAAATGTTACGCTTGGGAAAAGTATCGGGAATGTAGAAGAGGATAAAAACAATAATGGCCTTAAAAATGCACCTGCATATTTTGAAGGCCTGTATTGGTTATCTAGGAATTATATAGATGTTGCTCGATACAGTGAAGCAACTCGTCTGATGGACCAATTATCTAGAAGTAAATCTTGTCCAGGCGAGATTAAAGCGATGATCCCAGCTCAGATGGCATATCTATTCCATAAAAAGAGAGATTACGAAACAGCTTTGACCTATTTGTCTGAGGCCATTACGCTAGAGAAGGATAAATTCAAAAGAGCGCGCCTATTATTCATCGCAGGGCAAATGAGTAGAAAGCTTAATAAACAATCAAAAGCCAATGACTACTTTAACCAAGTAGTTAAACTTCACCCGAACTATGAATTAGAGTTTAATGCTTTGTTACTCGCTGCCCAAACTGATGCGAATAAATCTACCGCCAATGCAGTAGCTCAATTGGAGCGCATGCTGAAGGAAGAAAAAAACCTAGAATATCAAGATCAAATTTATTACGTGCTTGCAGATGTTTATCTGAAAGATGGTGATATAGATAAAGGAATAGAAAATTTGAGGCTTTCAATCAATTCAGAATCTAGAAATGCGGTTCAAAAAGCTGAATCTGCTTATCGACTAGCTATGCTATACTATGAGAACCAAAATTATGTAGAAGCTAAGAATTACTTTGATCTCACACTAAGTACACTATCTAAAAAGGATGATAGATATAATCGAATTCGAATCCTATCTGAAAGTCTTGAGGGCATTGCAAAGGCTTTGAATACGATTCAACTACAGGATAGTCTAATTCGAATCTACAACATGAGTGAAGAAGAGAAGATGGAATTAGCTCAACGTCTCAAAGATGAGCAAGAGGCTAAAAGAATTGCTTCACTTAAAGGAAATGCACTCGGAGGAGGCAATGCTGCCTTAATGGGTAAATCTGATTTTTACGCTTATGATTCTAAAGCAGTAAAGCGAGGTATAAGGGATTTCCAAAACAAATGGGGAGATAGACCACTAGAGGATAATTGGAGAAGAGCAGATGCCAATCAAGCTGCTACAGATCTTTTTGATGACTTACCTATAACCAACACCAAGGTTACAGAAGAAGAAATGAAAGAGATGTTCAAAAGTGTACCAGCTAATGAGCAACAGCTCGCGGCAGCTAAAAAGAAGATTGTGGATGCAAGATTAGAGCTAGGTAAACTTTATCGCTCTGATCTAGAAGACCCTGCAAAAGCTGCAGAAATATTAAAGCAATTATTATTAGACGTACCTGATGATGGTAAAATTGTCATGGAAGCTTATTACTTCCTTTACTTGTCCTACCTAGATTTGGAGGACTCCACAAACAGCAAGAAATACTATGACCTAATTCTCAAGAATTATCCTAATTCACCTATAGCTGCTGCTATTTCAGATCCGAATTTTGGCGATAAGAAAACGAAGGATGATTTAGTTAATGATTATTATGAGGATTGTTATAAAGACTTCAAGGATGGTCAGTACACGCAAACCTTGGACAAGATTGCAAAAGTACCTGGCAAATTTGGAAGTCAGCACAAGCATCATGCTAGGTTCGGTCTATTAAAAGCTTTTTGTATAGGTAAAACAGAGGGTAGAGAAAAATACATTGCAGAACTTCAAACCTTCTTGATCAGATATCCTAACACGCCAGAGGAGAAGCAAGTAAGAGAGTTGCTCCGAATATTAGGATCAGATGTTGCAGATGCTTCAGATAAAGCAGATGAAGGGGATGCTAGTAAATTTGTTGTTGAATTCGATAAAGTGCATTATATCATCGTAACTTTTGCGGATAAGAATATCAGTTTAACTGAAACTAGAAATGCGATTACGAGTTTTAATTCAGACTTCTTTAGCTCTGCTAAACTTCGCTCATCAAATATTTCACTAGGAGCTGGTAAAACAGACAAAACACCTATTATAGTGATAAGACGGTTTGCAGATAAGGAAAAGGCATTAGCTTATGTAGATGCCTTAGCCAAAAATGGTGATGCCTTTTTAGAAGGGATCGATTATACCGCTTATGCCGTATCGCAATCTAATTATAGGACTATTCTGAAAGACAAAACTATGGGTGGTTACCCAACCTTCTACGAAGAAAATTATCAATAAAAAAAGATCCTCCAATTGTGGAGGATCTTTTTTTATTTAAACTTGAAGGCTTGCATTTTATCATTGTTATTACTAACCAGGATAAGTTTATGTTTCCCTTTACGAAGTATTTCCACATCCTTCACATCTCCTCCAGCATAAAAGCCAGATGCAGTTATAGGCATTTCTCTAAAGGTACCATCGCCTTGTCCGACTAATACAATTCCCTCTGAAGCATCATTACGAGTTGTTTCTACTTCCGAGCTGTATAAATTCCCAGCTAATACAAGATCTAAAACTTCATCACCATTGATGTCCTCTGCAACAATACCATTTACAGCAGAAATCTGTGCCAATCTCGGTAATTCTTTTCGAGTAAAACTACCCTCTTCATTGATTAAACTCACTGAAGCAAAGGAGGCCACTTCAAGATGTAGCGCATTATCCAGTTCATCGCCATATACATCTCTTAAACTAGCATTTCCAAATTCAGTATAGGTTTTAAACTTCGTAGAAATCGAAGGGATTTGTTCACTAGAACATTGCTTTCCACGCACAGGATAAAGCGTACCATCATTAAAATAACCTAACACAATATCCATACTACCACTCTTATCAAAATCGTGTGCATAAACTTCAAAAGGCTCTCCAGGGCTGGCTTTATACTTGTAATTTGTACCATTGTTTCCTAAAACTAAATCTTGATCGCCATCTCCATCTAGATCTGCTGCGGTAACAGCTGACCACCAACCCGTATATTTATCTAAGCCTAGTTCTACGGATTTATCAGTAAATGCAGTTCCATTATTTTCAAATAATAAAATAGGCATCCATTCACCGGATACAACCAGATCTTTTAATCCATCACTATTGTAATCCATC
>CAJXMP010000066.1 GCA_913056515.1 uncultured Lewinella sp. | reverse complement strand
CTCTATAGCTTATGGTCAAGTTTATGTTGGGGTTCATTTTCCTTTAGACGTACTTTGCGGAGGTTTAATTGGAACTTTCATTGGACTAATAATTGCTCGAATATTCAATCACTTTACAACCCTTAGATTAAACATTGCATGAGTATTATTGAATATATCCTTCTTTTCGGTTCAGCTATTTTTGGAGCTTTAGCATCCTCTTTTATTTTGAAAAAGAGAAAGGATATCCTTTTAGTATTACTCAGTTTTAGTGGCTCTTATCTGCTTGGAGTCACCGTATTGCATTTGATTCCATCTTTATATGCTCAACCTATCCAGGGCACAGGATTATTTATGTTGGGAGGCTTTTTTATACAACTTTTACTGGAGCAGTTGTCTAGAGGTGTGGAGCATGGTCATTTACATTTTCATCAAGGGGAAGGTAAAATAGCCATGGTAGTATCTGTTTTAGCTGGATTAGGTTTGCACGCCTTTATGGAGGGATTGCCTCTAGACTACTACGATGAATTTCATTTATCTAATCATGGGCATGACCACAATGGGCATAATCATTTCCTATGGGCAATTATTTTACATAAAATTCCTGCCGCTTTTGCCTTGATGAGTTTGCTTAAGCTAGCCAACTTCAGTAATAGAACCATCTGGATTGCATTAGTGATTTTTGCCAGCATGTCCCCTCTTGGTGCACTACTAGGTAGTGCTTTGGAATTAACGGATGAATTAAGAACTTGGATTCTAGCATTGATTAGTGGCTCTTTGTTACACATTTCAACTACCATCCTGTTCGAGACAGATAAATCCAAAGAGCATAAGATTAGTTTAAGGAAATTCCTAATTATTTTATTGGGTATGCTGCTAGCCATCTTGTCTATATTGTAAATATCTTTTATTGATTCATTAGAATGTTATTGATTAATAAATTCAGATAAAATTTCAATTCATTCTTCGAATCGGAAAATTTTGCATTGTATTCTCATTTAATTAATCAACAAAATCAATACAAATAAGACTCTTTCTAACTTTTTTTCTTTATTTTTCTGTGTAAGAAAACTAAGTCTAAACATTCCGATTACACTTAACTATAAAAAATCAATAACTCTCTAGAGCATTGAACCTAGCCATTGTTTATGAAACGAATTTTTACAGCACTTTTTTTCTTTATTTTTTTAGCCTCTACTATTCAGGCACAGAATACACTTCAGGGCAGCATCACGGATAACCGAACTGGTGAAACGCTCATTGGGGTAAGTATCTTAATTCAAAGCTCAGGGGAAGGAACAATCACGGATTACAATGGTGATTTTACATTAGAAACGAATGCTGCACTTCCATTTGATATCACTTGTAGTTATATCGGTTATGCAGATCAAACTATAACAATCACTTCATTTGACAAGCCACTAAAAATAAAAATGAGTGACGCTGCACTTCAAATTGATGAAGTAGAAATTAAAGGACAGCGTATTTCAGATAAACAAAAAGCGGCTCCACAGACCGTAGAGTCTATGGATGTGCTTGCCATCAAGCAAACTGCGGCAGAATCTTTTTATGAAGGATTAGGCACGCTTAAAGGAGTGGATTTGACAGCTGCTAGTATTGGATTCAAGGTCATTAATACTCGAGGATTTAATTCTACCAGTCCAGTTCGTTCATTGCAAATCATTGATGGAGTGGATAATCAAGCTCCAGGACTGAACTTTTCACTAGGTAATTTCCTAGGTGCATCAGAATTAGACATCATGAAAGTAGATATTGTTGTAGGAGCTAATTCAGCTTTCTACGGGCCAAATGCTTTCAATGGTGTGATCAGCATGGAAACTAAAAACCCATTCTACACCAAAGGATTAAGTGCCAGTGTGAAACGTGGAGATAGAAATATTCTAGAAGGTGCTATTCGATACGCAGATGCCTTTAAAAATAAGGATGGGAAAGAATATATAGCATACAAACTAAACCTATACTACTTACAGGCAGATGATTGGGTAGCAGATAACGATCTAGCTGTAGACGGCTCTACTTCTGTTTTTGGCAACCCTGGAGGTTGGGATAAAGTAAATGTCTATGGAGATGAATACTTCCCGGCAAATGATTTCTCAACTGCTGCTCCTTGGTCTTATCCTGGTTTAGGTGTTTTTCACAGAACAGGATACAGAGAATTAGATTTGGTTGATTATGGCACTCAAAATGCGAAAGGATCTGCTGCTGTCCATATTCGAACCAATCCAGACAAAACTTATGAATCACCTGAGTTAATACTAGCCTCTAATTTTGGATGGGGAACTACTGTATATCAAGGTGATAACAGGTTTAGCCTTAAGAATATCTTTTTCTTCCAAAACAGACTAGAATTCAGGAAAAAGGATAAGTATTTCATTAGAGCTTATATGACGAAGGAGGATGCGGGAGATTCGTACGATCCTTACTTTACCGCATTACGTTTGCAAGAAAGAGCAATGTCTAATGAAGATTGGGCGGGTAACTATACAGATTACTGGTTAGGCCAGGTAAGTCCAAAAATAAATCAATTGGGATATCCACAATTAGATTTCACCACCTTCCCTCCTACTTTTGACCAAGCAGCTGCAGATCAATGGGTATTAGACTATCAAGATTCATTAACGATATGGCATCAGCTTTCTGCTGACTTTGCCAATTTAGCCGATCCGGTAATTGATGGATCTACAGATTATCTAGCACCGGGGACTCCCGAGTTTGAAGCTGCATTTAATGAGATCACCACTTCAAAGTCTAATTCCATAGAAAACGGAACCAAGTTCTTTGATAAATCGGCATTATATCACATGCATGGAGAATATAAGTTCGAACCAGAATTTGTAGACTCTTGGATAGTTGGTGCCAATGGAAGGTTATATACCCCAGTATCTGAAGGAACAATCTTTAGTGATACCATTCCTGGTGAGCGAATCTACAATTTAGAAGGAGGCGTTTATACAGGTATTGAACAATATTTTTGGGATCAAAAGCTAAAGATGAATGCTACTATTCGTCTCGACAAAAACCAAAATTTCAATATCATTCCTACTCCAGCAGCCTCATTGGTATATAATCCAGATAAGAATACATTTATTCGGGCTTCATTTTCTTCAGCAATCAGAAACCCTACCTTAGCCGATCAGTATCTATTCCTTAACGTTGGTCCAGCAATTTTATCTGGGAATCTAAATGGTGTGGATAGTTTAGCGACACTAGAATCATTCTCTGATTTCAGGACTGCACTTAATCAAGATACTATAGTCTATTTCAATATAGACCCTATACGACCAGAAAGAGTAAAAACATTTGAACTTGGTATAAGAACTACTTTAAAAGACAAGGTGTATGTAGATGCTGGGTATTATTTCAGTATTTATGATGATTTTATAGGCTATAATCTAGGATTGGATCTAGAATTTGATCCAGATCAAACCATTCCTTTCCCAGATGTACAAGCTTATAGATTTGCAGCAAATTCTACTAACCAAGTAACCACACAGGGATTCTCTTTGGGGGTAAATTACTATTTCTCTAAACTTTACCAATTGTCTGGGAATTATTCGTGGAATAGGCTTAACCAGAATCTTGATGACCCAATTATTCCAGCCTTTAACACACCAGAACATAAATTTAATATTAGCCTTTCAGGTCGGGATATCTTTGATAATATGGGCTTTAATATAAACTATAAGTGGATTTCAGGGTTTATTTTTGAGGGCTCTCCTCAATTTACTGGATTTATTCCGGGCTATGATTTGTTAGATGGACAGATCAATTACTTCTTCCCTAGAATTAATACTACATTAAAACTAGGCGGATCCAATCTCCTAAATAACTTAGTTAGTCAAACGTATGGCGGACCAAGAGTGGGCAGAATTGCCTATGTTTCGTTGAATTATGAATTTTCTAAAAAATAATTAATTATTAAAAACTCTTCTATGAAAAGAATTTTACTAGTAGGAGCTTTCATTTGTTCCTTTTTCGTTTCTCAAACAGAGGCTCAACAGCGTTATCTAGATCCAATCTTTGATGATGTTACTGTTACTACGAATGTACTTTACGGAGTAAATGCCACTGTAATTACTTACAATGTACCTGCTATCGGCGAGGCAGTTCCTCAGCCATTAGTAATGGATGTTTATACACCTACCAATGATGTTGAAACTAATCGTCCAGTTTATCTTCTATTCCACACGGGTAACTTTTTACCTTTCCCAGACAATGGTGGAACAGGAGGTACAAAAGAAGATTCAGTTTTAGTTGAAATATGTACAGATCTTGCTAAAAGAGGATTTGTCGCTGCTTCTGTAAGTTACCGTGCAGGATGGAACCCATTAGCACCTACACAGGATCAGCGTGTATTCGGATTAATTAATGCAGCCTATAGAGGTATTCAAGATGCAAGAACGGCAGTTCGCTATATGAGAGCTTCTGTGGACAATGGTAATCCATATGGAATCGATGGAGATAAGATTGGTGTATGGGGTGACGGAACTGGTGGTTACGTTTCTCTAAACATGATCGGACTTGATGCTTATGAAAAATCATTAATTCCTAAGTTTATTGCACAACTTCCTGATGGAATGGGAGGAACAATTCCTTATCCAATGATTCAAGAAGCAATTAATGGTGATATCTATGGTACTTCTTTTGGTGTTGTTGATGCTGTAAACGCAGCAGTAACTGGATTTAACGTTGGTGACACCTTATGTTATCCGAACCATGTAGGATATAGCTCAGATATTTCAATTGCTGTAAATATGGGTGGTGCTCTTGGTGACACTACTTGGCTAGATCCAGGACAGTCTCCAATAATTTCATTCCAAACACCAACAGATCCATTTGCGCCATACGATTGTGGTATTGTAAATGTACCAGTTGTTAACTTGCCAGTTGTTGAAGCTTGTGGGGCACATGTTGTACAAGAAATCCAAACTGCAAATGGAAATAACGCTGAATGGGTAGAATTCGGATTTATTGATGACTATTCTATGGCAGCAAATGCTAATAATGATGGTTATGAAGGATTAATGCCATTTAATGTAGGAGATCCTTTAAATTCAGCTCCATGGCAATGGTGGGCAGATGATAATCCAAATGCCTCAGGACCAGCAGATCCAGACAATGCTAGAACCTACTTAGATTCTATTTACAACTATGTTCTTCCAAGAACTTGTATCACCATGGAACTAAACTGTGACTTGACTGGATATTCTAATACAAATGAAGTAATTGCTGCTGCTGCAGTTGGCTTAAAGTATAGCCCGAACCCAGCATCTACTTCTATCCAGTTTACTTCAAATGCAGATAGCCCAATGTTGGATGTTGTACTTTACGATACTCAAGGTCGCACTGTTGCAACGTACTTCGAGGTTAATCATAATGCCTTTGAACTACAAAGAGATGGATTATTAAACGGCATGTACTACGTACAAATCCGCTTTGAAGGTGGAATCTCTACTCAAAAGGTAGTATTCAACTAATCCAGATTGGATATAACAAAAAAAGGAACCCAAGATTTTGGGTTCCTTTTTTTATATACTCGTTAAAAATTTCATAGTATCTACTCCATCTGCATAATCTATCAGGCTAGGCTCCTGCGCCTTCCCGAATGGAATAAAAGGCGTTGCACCTACTCTACTAACTTGACATTGTATAGCCTCCTGATCCCTTATGAGCTTTTCCTCAACTTCCGCAATTTCCTCGTAATACTCAAAATGTAAAGCAGCGATACGGGAATGCATAGATGGGTCCTCGGTCAACAGTAAACATCCATTATTGATATAAGGCGTACGATTGATTTCAAACATCGCATAGTTATAATCAAAATTATTTTTGTACTTATCATGAAGTACTATTTTGCGAAACTCATGCAAAGCCTCCATGAGGGCTTGAAAATCGTATCCTTTAGGTACATATAGTTTTGAAACATTCCTGCAACCTAAACCGAAATAGGCAAAAATATCTTTACCTAATGCTGCAAAATCCGCTGCAGATTCTTGGCCATCAATAAGTGCGACAGAAGTTCTATTAGCTCGAATAATATTGGGCACCTGACTAAAGTATGATTCAAAATATCGCGCTGTATTATTAGAACCAGTAGCTATGACAGCATCGTATCCATTAAGCTTGTCTACTACTTGAAAATAGGTCTTCGATTGTCCTTCCCACTTGGCTAATTGTTCTATTAAAAACGGCAAAATAAAAGGATCTTTATCGGAGAGTTTGATTTGAACTTTGTGCCCACTCATAAATACAGACAACACATCGTGAAACCCAACCATTGGTATGTTCCCAGCCAGCACTAATCCAACCACTTTATCCGATACATCCTCTTGAATATCATAAGCATTAACCCACTGTTCTAGACTGGTTCGGGTTAAAAACTGATTGGCAATTGCATGAGCGGCTTGCTTTTGATGGTCTATAGTAAACCATCTATTGTTATGATAAGTCCTGTGCATCCAAGCCTCAAACAATTCATCCTCTGACCGAAGATAGTCTCCCAACTTGACCATAAGGTCAATGCGCTCTTTTAATATCATACAAGCGTTGATTAATTTCTGATAGAGGCAAAGATAACATCCGTTCTATATTTCTTTTAGGAATGTCATCCACATCTGGGTAAAAATTCCGTGCAGCCTCCACTTGTTCTGTTCGAAGTATATGAATAATGGGAAATGGTGCCCTATTGGTATAATGGCTATTAGACTCTGGATGCTCACCACCAAACAGGTAGTCTGGATGAAAGGCCGCTAATTGAAAATCAGTTTCCCACTCGAAATCTTCTAACTTCGACTCCAAATAATAATAAATATCCAAGAAATCCTCGAAATCTCGAACTAAGTCTTCGTTTTCAAACACTAAAAGCGTAGTTGAGACAGTATCCTTGTCTTTCAAATACTCTATTTCATGCGCAAAATGATCAAGAATTTCAAAATCTGTAGCCGGATTAAATAAAACATACCTTATCGCATCTTCTTGAAAAGGCTTAGCAGCAAATGGGCATAGATTCAATTGAATCACCCAATCGCTGACCCATTTTTTGCTTATTGCTATACGATCAAAATCAGGCATCCGTTTTGGTTCGTTTTGTATCTACATAATGGTACCATTTGTCTACCGCAGCTTGCATATCTTCTGGTAATTCAGATTTAAAGAACATCTCCTCTCCTGATTCTGGATGTATAAAGCCTAATTCAGAAGCATGTAAAGCATGCCTTGGACAAACTTCAAAGCAATTTTGAACAAACTGCTTGTATTTATTGAATACCGTACCTTTTCGAATACTATCACCACCATAGCGGTAATCATTAAACAAAGGATGACCTAAGTGTTGCATGTGCACCCTAATCTGGTGGGTCCTTCCAGTTTCAAGCGTACATTCCACCACTGAAACATAATACATATCTAAGGTTACCTTATAGTGTGTTTTTGCCCACTTCCCTTCTTCACCATCTGGGTAAGCATATCTTAGAATCCTGTGTTGAGGATGTCTACCAATATGTGCCTCAATGCTACCTTTCTCAGGTTCTGGGCTACCCCAGACTAACGCAGTATATTTTCTTTGGATACTATGGTCATAAAATTGCTTACCTAAGTGTGCCATAGCAAACTCTGTTTTGGCAATAACCATCAAACCAGAAGTGTTTTTATCTATTCGGTGAACCAAACCTATCCTATTCTCCACATTACCCTGCATGACTGGCAACTCTTTATCCTTAAAGTAATACTTTAAGGCATTCACTAAAGTCCCATTCATATTACCTATTCCAGGGTGTACCACTAAACCAGCTTGTTTATTGATTACCATTAGGTGATCGTCCTCATACACTATATTTAATGGAATGTCTTGCGCAATTAGCGTGTCATTTTCAGGGTGTTTAACGATATAGATATCAATAATATCCCCAGGTTTGATTTTGTGATTGGGTTTGATTTGTTTACCATTAACGGTAATAGAGCCAGCTTTAGCTGAATTTTGGATCTTTGTTCTAGTAATATTAGACAACTTAGCCATCAGAAACTTATCTATTCGAATTTGTTCCTGACCTGGATCCACGCTGATCTGGGTATGCTCTACAAAGGATTGATCCTGCTCTGCCGTCTCATCCTGTATATCCTTTTGCTCCTCTTTCTGCATATTTTACTATCTTCCGTTAGTGATTTCGATTACAAAAGTAAGGCAAAATTCAGAACCTTTTATCCTATACAAAGGTTTACCATAAAATAACTAAAAAAGCATGCACAGTTTTCATTCTATATGTGTGAAGGAAGTAGACGCTCCAGTTACTACAAAATCACATATTCTTCCTATTTATCCGACCTCTTCATTTGTATTTGAAAATATAGAACAAGGCATCGATATCTTTACAGGTAAAGAACAAGGGCATGTATATAGTCGTTATGGGAATCCAACGGTGGAAGCTGTTGCCGCTAAATTAGCGGCATTAGAAGTATATGGAAGTGATATCGAAGCGAATGGAATCATGGTTTCTTCTGGGATGTCTGCCATTTCTACCTTATTCATGGCAACACTTAAAGCTGGTGACAAGGTCTTGAGCCAAGGAAATCTCTATGGAGGTACTACAGAACTATTGCAAAAAATATTTAAGAATCTTGGAGTGGAGCCCATTTTTACTAATCTACGGGATCTTGATCAGACAGAAACTATATTAAAGGAAAATCCTACCATCAAAATGCTTTATTTCGAAACACCCGCTAATCCTACATTAGCATGTGTAGATATTCAAGCATTAAGTGCATTGGGTAAAAAGTATGGTGCTTGGACCGCTATTGATAATACTTTTCCTACACCCTATTTTCAACAACCATTAATACTAGGTTGTGACTTTGTGATTCATTCAACCACCAAGTTCCTTAACGGACACGGCAATTCTATAGCTGGAGTCATCATAGGAAAGGATTTAGCATTTATGCAGGAAAAAGTATGGACAGCTATGAAGCTAGCCGGTACAAATTGTAATCCTTGGGATGCCTGGCTTACTCATAATGGTTTAAAGACGCTCACGCTACGAATGGATCGTCATCAAGCAAATGCTACTGAACTCGCGAATTATTTAAAAGAGCATAATCAAGTAGCACAAGTAAATTACTTGAGTCTTTCTGATCATCCAGATCATCTATTGGCTAAACAACAAATGAGTGGATATGGTGGCATGATGAGCTTTGAACTAAAGGGTGGTATAAAAGCAGGTGTCAAATTCATGTCCAGCTTGAAATTCTGTACACTAGCCCCTACTCTTGGCGATACGGACACCCTGATTCTACATCCAGCAAGTATGTCTCATAAGAATGTAGACAAAGCTATGCGAGAGCGCAATGGGATAACAGACGGATTGATTCGGGTATCAGTAGGTATTGAATCTGTAGAAGATATTATTGCCGATATGGATCAGGCCATGTCTTCTATACAATAAACTAATTCAGGTGCAGTGTCAGCTTGACCAAATACAAACGCATTTTGCTCAAACTGTTGTCCTAAAGCCACAGCTTTAGCTTTACTGATGTTTAAGACAAACAAACTCTCCTCTGGAGACCACTTCTGGCTAGCATCTGGAATGCCAACTGCCTGGTAATAGGTAAAATCAATTAAAGATGCCATTAATTGATCCTGAGCGAATTGATTCTCCTGATCTGTCTTAGGCTTAGAATAAGGATTCCATGCTGTTATTATAGCCCAAGTATCAATATTAGATGCACTTAGATAAGCCTGGAAATCAGTATTAAATTGACCAATATACAGGTCGAAAATTTGATCATTGATTAATACTCTATAGCAAGTACTGCGGTAGTGTGCATCCATATATCTATTGCAAGAAAATTTTAAATGAGTAAAAATATATTACGAATGAGAACCCCTTTTACCTAATTCGATCACCTCCATATTTTTAATTTCACCCGAAGAAATATCAAACCTTAGCATAGTGCGTACTTTATGAAAGCCGTGGTGGCCACAGGCTCCAGGGTTTAAATGCAATAATTGATATTTATTATCTGGAACAACTTTGAGTATATGGGAATGGCCACAAATGTATATCTTAGGTTGTACTGTTTGAATCAGCTGCCGAACGCGTGCATTATATCTTCCTGGATAACCGCCAATATGGGTCATGAATATTTTTAAACCTTCGATCTCAAAAATTTGGTTAAGTGGACTTTTGTCTCGAATACTAGCTCGATCAATATTACCATATACAGATCGAACAGGTTTAATTTGCTCCATTTGCTCAACTACATCACCCTCCCCTATATCACCTGCATGCCATACCTCATCTACGGATTCAACAAATGACAAAATATCTTCGCCCATATAGCCATGTGTATCAGAGAGTAATAAAATCTTCATGAAAAAATATAATTGTAGAAGAAAAAAGCCATCATGTCAAAATGCATGATGGCTATAGTTTTTTTGAAGAAATAGATTAATTAACTCCTACTAACTCTACTTCAAAAATCAATGTCGCATTCGGAGGAATCACGCCTCCTGCGCCTCTTTCACCATAAGCTAGATTGGAAGGAATAATTAATTTGGCTTTTGATCCTACATTCAACAAAGCAATACCTTCATCCCAGCCTGGAATTACTCGTCCTTGACCTATTGGGAATTCAATAGGTGCATTTCTCTTGTATGATGAATCAAACACCGTACCATCCGTCAACATACCCGTGTAGTGTACTGCCACGGTTTGTCCTGACTGAGGTTTTACACCATCACCTTGCTCTGTAATGATATAAGCTAAGCCACTATCTGTTACGGTAGCTCCTTCTGTTAATTTTTTAAATGCCTCCTCAGCGGCTCTTCTTTTCTCCTCTTCAGCAGCTTTAATAGCATCCATTTGAGCATTAAATACTTCTGGAGCATCAAACTTTCGCGCATCCTTTCCTTTGCGAATAATTTCAACAGACTCGATAAGGTCTCCTTGTGCAATAGAATCTACTACTTCTTGTCCTTCTATTACATGACCGAATACAGTATGTTTCCCATCCAACCATGGAGTTGGCACATGCGTAATAAAGAATTGGGATCCATTTGTTCCAGGACCAGCATTGGCCATAGACAATTTACCAGGAGCATCATGCTTTAATTCTGGATGGATTTCATCTGGAAACTTATAACCTGGATCTCCAGTCCCAGTCCCTAGTGGGCATCCTCCCTGAATCATAAAATCAGGTATCACTCGGTGAAACTTTAAACCATCATAATATGGTTCATCTTTTCCTTTTGCTTTATTTTCGATAGAGCCTTCTGCGAGTCCTACAAAGTTAGCTACTGTTAAAGGTGTTTTCTCCCATTCAAGCTGAACAAGAATCTCCCCTTTGCTTGTATTAAATTTAGCGTACATTCCTTTTTCCTTTTGTGAAAATACAGTTCCAAATACTCCTAAAATGAGTACGAGTGACAAAATTACTTTTTTCATTCTATTAATTTAATTTTTCAGCTTGTGATATCAGAATTTGACTGCTCCATGAGCTAATGCTATATGATATACCTTTAAAGAATGCTATTATTCTTATCTGTGGTGAATTTAACGAATTAAGTGAACTATATAGTCTAAAAACTATTTCAAGCTATTTTTGAACAATCAATTTATTCTTGTATTAAAAAAGAAAAGGGCACTATCAATCTTGAACGCCAAGCCTCTTCAGAATGATTAGCTCCAGGAAATTCCTTACTCAAATAATTCTGATCACTAAATCCTTTTAGCTGGAAAATAGAATCCACCACTAATTGATGTTCTCGATATAAGCTATCTAAGGTTTGATCCCCGTAATCAAAATAATATCGACTTCCAGTCGAGGTATCAATGGTATTCCTTAAATAATCTTGAAAAGCCTTAGGAATTGGATTATCCTCATTCTTGAACATACCTGGCCAATGGGTAGACATACAAATAGCAGTTCCAAACACCTCCGGATATTCTGTTATTGCATACATACTAATCAATCCACCCATACTAGAACCCATAATGGCTGTTTGATTTTTAGTAGGATAAACCCGAAATTCTTGTTCGATATAAGGTTTTAATTCATTGACCAAGAAGGATAAATAATCATCAGAGTTAATCTGGTTTAGTTCGGTATCATAGCCCTCTGTTTTAATTTGATCCAACCCATTTTCATCTAGGTATGAAATAGCTTTTTGTGGAAAATATTCTTTTCGCCTGTCCGCACCCCCATTGAAAACCCCTACAATAATATATTGTTGCAGTTCAGGATTTGTTGTAAAAAATTCATCTATCCCCCACTCTTGTTTATTCCAAGTAACTCGACCGTCATATAACATTTGTCCATCGTGCATATAAACAACACCTAATGTATCTCCAGCTAAATAGCTTGGAGGTAACCAAACATGAATAGGTCTTGATTTAATATTGGTCGACTGAAATTGGTCAATGACGATTAACTCCCCGCTAGATACTTGAGGTATAGCCGATTCAACTCCTTTCGCACATCCGCCCAAACAAATAATTGACAAAGAGAATAGATAATAAAATATAGATCTCATAAAATATTATTTACTTTAGTTTGCTGAAGTAACAAATTAAGAAATGAAACAAAAGAATACGCTAATTTTTCCTGCTTTTGGACTAATAGTAGGATTAGTGATCGGTAACTTTTTTCAAAATATGCTTTTAGCGCTAAGCTTGGGCATTGGAATAGGTTTTTTCTTAGCTATACTTTTCAAATATTTAGGTGAGGATTCCTTCGACGAATAAAATCCAGCTTTTCATTAGCACAAATGGACTGTTTTATAACACATATTAATTATTCGCACGTATCTACTTGCCTTACAAGCAAACACTTTCTAAATTAGAATCAAACAATTGAAATACACTTGTAAGACTTCAATTTATTATACTCTATCCCCCCGATAGTATATTCTATGAAAAATTGTTTTTTGTAGAGATTACCCAAAATCAGTAATTATTAATGGGAATAGTTTTCTAACTATTCCCATTTTTTTTTGCAAGCCACCCACTTTTGTAATTATTTATTTTATA
>CAJXMP010000065.1 GCA_913056515.1 uncultured Lewinella sp. | reverse complement strand
CTATTATAGAATTAACAACTAATAATGGTGGAACAAGTGATTTTTACACCAATACGTGTTTTACCCCAAGTGCTGTCATACCAATTACCTCTGGGACAACACCATACACAGGCACCTATCAAATTGAAGGGAATTGGGCCGATTTAATTGGTGCTCCTATAAATGGCGATTGGACTTTATTGGTTAGTGACGATTCAGGTTTAAGTGCCTTTGGAAACTTAAATTGGTGGTCTATAACTTTTGCCTCAGGTATTAGTACAGATATCACTTGGTCTCCAGCAGATAATATTGACTGTGTGGATTGCCCTGTGGTAAATTATATTTCAGACGATAATGCCAGTCAAACGCTCATTGTAAATGCTACCAATTCACTTGGCTGTGTTGATGCAGATACTATAAACATCAGTTTGACTGATCCGATACCTGCGCCGACTGTGTCGTGTAATAATGATATTGGAGGTACCATCATTTTCTCTTGGCCACAAATAGATACGTTTACCAATTATTTAATAGATATTAATGGTTCAGGCTTTGTTCTTGCGAATGGAGGACTTTCTCATACCGTAAGTGGCTTGAATAATGGTGATTTAGTTACAGCCACTATACTTGCCCAAGATTCAGGAGAGGCTTGTAATGTTTTGACTACTACTATAGATTGTTATAATTGTCTTTTTTCACCTGCTTTAGAATCAGTCGCACCTGTGTCCTGCTTCGATTCATGTGATGGTCAAGCTGTTTTATCTGTATCTGGAGGAGATTTACCTTATCAATATAGTTATACGGATGCCTTTGGAAATCTCCAGATTGGAGGTGATTCTATATTAAATAATTTATGTCCAGGACCTCAAGTAGTATCAATTATAGATGGAGCCAATTGTGTAGAAAACTTTGACATCACGGTAGGCAGTCCTGATGATATTATTGTAATAGATAGTTTGATAAGCGATGTGAATTGTTTTGGAGAATCAAATGGATCTATTGCTGTTAGTACTCAAGGAGGAGTAGGATCACTTCAATATGATTGGTTTGATGCAAGTTCTATGCCAGTAGATTCTTTTGACCTAGTTATAGGTAATTATACCCTTGTTTTAACTGATGATAATGATTGTACGGACACTACTTTTTATAGTATTGAAGAACCAGCTGACTTATCCATAAGTATTTTGGATCAAAGTAATGCGAATTGTTTTGGAGAATCGAATGGAACCGCAACTGTAGGCGTAACAGGAGGAGTATATCCTTACAATTACGCCTGGTCCGGCTATCCTACCGTAGTTGATAGTATCAATACTGTTCTTTCTAGTGGGACTACTACCCTTCAGATTGTTGATGATAATGGTTGTGATATTGCGGTTGACATAACGATCGGAGAACCTGCTGCCTTATCATTACCTATAACACAACTCTCATTGGCTTGTGATGGTATTGATGCAAATGAAGCTGCAGCAACTGTAAATGGTGGAAGTTGGCCGTATACTTTTGAATGGAGTAGTTCGTCTGTTGACTCCATTGCTGACAATTTACCGGAAGGATTGAATTATTTGACTATCACAGATGATAATGGTTGTACTCAAACTGATTCCATACTAATCAACGATTTAGAACCTATTCAATTCAGTATTCTTACTTCAAATCCTGATTGTTTTGAGGGAGCGAATGGATCAGTTGAAGTCAATCTGGTACAAGGAGGAAGTACAAGTGGGTATTCCTATATATTCAACAACGCCACTCCTATCCCTGATAATATCATTTCAGGCTTATCCGCTGGTGTTCCTATTGACATTCAAGTAATTGATGATCAAGGTTGTTTAAGTGATATTACTACGGCTCAATTGAATAACCCACCTGCTTTGAATCTTATTATCAATACAGATGATGTGACTTGTGGTGGGTATATGGATGGAACTGCGACTGTCGCTCAGGTAGAGAATGGTCAAGCACCATTTAATTACGATTGGTCAGCACCTTCTGGCACCAATAGTCAAAGCATCTCGGATTTATCCTCTGGAAACTTCAATGTTACGGTGACAGATGATTTAGGTTGTGAAGTAGTTCAAGCCTTTGCCATTTTTGAACCTTCTCCAGTTGAAGCGACTTGGGATTTGACTATACCACCTTGTAATGGAAAACCTACGGGAGGTATCGATCTCAGTAATATTGGAGGCGCAGGAGGCTATACCTATGAATGGTCTAATGGTGCAATCACTCAAGACTTAGTAGATATTTTTGCTGGCACTTATGTGGTAACAGTAACAGATGCCAATGATTGTGCATTTGAATTCAGTATTGACGTGTATGAGCCTACTCCAATCGATCCGAATATATTAGCAACAGATGTTACTTGTTACAATAAAAACGACGGTACAATAGAATTAAATACAACAGGTGGAACGCCACCTTATACCTATGATATTAATGGTCAAAGTTTCTTTGGAAACCCGACTCTGATTGGACAATCACCAGGTAATTACAACATTGAGATTGTAGACGATAATGGTTGTGTGAAAAATACCACTGTAACGATCAATGAACCAGCAGAATTAATGCTGAACCTTCCGTCTGGGAACCTACTTGAAATAGAATTGGAGGATGAGATTTTACTAGATGCCAATTATATCAGTATCTCAAATGCACAAGGAAATTACCAAGTCAGTTGGATCCCAGATTTCGAGGGAACCTTAAGTTGTGATGATTGTGAAAATCCTTTAGCATATCCTTATAACACCATCTCCTATATTATTGTGGTAGAAGATGAGTTGGGTTGTGTTGATGAAGCACGATTAACAATAAATGTATTGAAGGAAAGAGTCATGCTGGTTCCACCTGCATTCACTCCAAATGGGGATAATAATAATGACATACTACTAACCCATGGAAAGGATGGTACTATCATTAATGTATTCCAAGTTTTTGATCGTTGGGGAGAATTAGTATTTGAAACAACAGAATTTGAAATTAATGCCGATATTGGATGGGATGGAACCTTTAGAGGTAGTCCAATGCCAATGGGTGCTTATATATGGCATGCTGAAGTAACCTTCATTGATGGGGTAACTGAAAAGTACCAAGGCCAAACCAACTTAATTCGATAATTATAGTTATTGATTATATGAAAAAGAAAATACTTAGAGCATTATCTATTTGCTTTTTAATCGGTGGATTTACCCTAGACGGGATTGGGCAGGATGCCCTTTTCTCTCAGTTCTACAATAGTCCAGTTTATAACAATCCAGCCTTTACTGGTGTGCATACTGGTAGATTTAGAGTAATAGCTAATTTCAGAGATCAATGGAATGCATTACAAAACACCACTTATAAAACCACTAATGTCAACTTTGACATGCGTTCGAAAATTGGCAGGGCGGACTTTTTGACTTATGGAGTGAATGTCATGCAAGATCAAACGGGAACAGCTAATATGACCTTAAATACTGCGGGTATTAACCTAGGGTATATGAAGCAATTGAGTGGCGGAAGATCTAGACAAGCTAGTCAATATCTAACTGGTGGTTTTTCCCTGAACTTTGGGCAAATGTCTATCAATCCAGGTGATCTATGGTTTAGTAATCAATATGATGCAACGAATACGCAGGTAGACCTTACACTAGCTAATGGAGAAAACCTGCTAGCCTCTTCAGACTTGTTTCCCGATTTTTCAGCGGGTATCTTATACTACATGGTTAATGGAGATAATAGCTTTTTTATCGGTGGAGCTGCACATCATTTGAATAGACCTAATTTTTCTCTAATTGAAAATGGTACAGAACGCAGACAAAGCAGATATACCGCTCAAGCTGGTGGTCAGATCGCCATTTCAAATACCACCCAATTACTTCCAGGGGCCATAGTTAATCTTCAGGGAGAATCAATGTCTATTTCATCGGGGCTTAATTTCCGATACTCCAATAGAGATTGGAGAGAGGTTGCCATTCGCATGGGTTCTTATTTCAGCATAGTAAAAAATGTGAATACAAATATTTATATGCCGACTTTAAATACAGCATTCATCATGGAATTAGAGCAGATATTCTTAGGTGTCTCCTATGATATTTCCCTGAGTGACTTAGCTGTTCCAACTGACTCAAGAGGAGCATTTGAAATCTCAGTCGGGTATATAAAACCGGCTACGTATAGATCTAAATTAAAATGTCCTAAGCTATAAAAAAAGGAGCACTTAAACGTGCTCCTTTTTTTATGCATCTAATCGAAGAACAAGACCTTTCAAATAATGTCCTTCCTTGTGATAAATACTGACTGGATGATCTGGACCTTGACTTAATTTGTGTAAAACGCGTGCCGGTCGTCCTGCTTCAATAGCAGCAGATACTATGGTATCGTAGAATAATTTATCGTCCACCACTTGAGAACAAGAGTAAGTAAACAGCAGTCCGCCAGGTTTCACCCGTTGAATAGCCATCATGTTCAAGCGTTTATACCCCATTACCGCATTATGCCGTTTCCTAACATTCTTGGCGAAAGCTGGAGGATCTACCACTACAATATCAAAGACCCGCTCCTCCTCTCGTAAAAATTGCATAACGTCAGCTTTCAAAGCTGTATGATTCTTAGCATTTGGAAAACCGAGCGCCACATTTTCTTCAATTAAGTCCACTGCTGTTTGGGATATATCTACAGAGACCACCTCCTTCGCTCCTCCCCCCAGTGCATACACAGAAAAACCACCAGAATAGGCAAAAGTATTCAAGACTGTCTTGCCAGCACTATATTGCTCTAATAAGGCTCTATTGACTCTTTGATCCAAGAAAAAACCAGTCTTTTGACCAGTCTCCCAGTTAACTTTAAAAGGATATCCACCTTCAAGTACGGTATCTGAAACCGGCTCTCCTAACAGATGCTCATCAGTAACTCCTACCCCATATCTTTCTGGTAAAGTGGATTGAGATTTAGAATAAATGCAATTCAACTCTTGACCAAATACTTCTTGTAAAGCCGCTGCAATTAATGCTTGATCCTGGTGCATACCGATCGAGTGGGCTTGAATGACAGCTGTTTTATGGTAAATGTCTATAATCAATCCGGGTAAGCCATCTCCCTCTGCGTGAACTAATCGATAACAATTAGTTTCTCCAGCTTTAGGAATAAAAAATGTTGCTCGCACCGCCCTTGCTTGACTCAATTTTTCTATCCAAAAATCCACATCTATAGCTCGATCTTCCCAAGAAATCACGCGTAATGCAATTGACCCATCTTGATAATGTGCTATACCTAAAAAGTCTCCTTTGAAATCGACAATACGCACCTTAATCCCCTCCTCTAAACCTTTAGTTTGAGTTTTAAGTGCACCAGAAAACACCCATGGATGAAATCGTTTTAATGGAAACTCTTTCCCTTTCTTCAACTTGATCTCTTGCATCTACACTATTTTTAGATAGAACGTCTCTTTATTTCCTCACTATATAATTCTAACTCTCGGCTCATATCACCTGTTACGGAAGAGTTTTCCTGTGCTCGACGTACTAAGTAAGGAACTACTTCCTCTACTTGTCCATACACCACATATTTCCCCACATTAAACCCTTCAGCAGCTAAGTTAAAGGTCAAATTATCACTCATCCCGTATAACTGACAGAAATTCAAATGGGGATGATCTTTGGGTAAGTTTTTATCCTGAATTAAGCTGGCCAACAAGGCAGAGCTTTCTAAATTATGCGTTGCATTGCAAAGGGCAATTGTTTCGTAATGATCCACACAGAATCGAACACCTTGATTAAATTGTTCATCCGTAGCCTGCTTAGTAGGATTTATAGGTGAATCATAGCCCATTTCTTCAGCACGAGCACGCTCTTTTTCCATATAAGCTCCTCTAACCAATTTTGCCCCAAGTAAATATCCTTGCTTGTTTGCTTCTTCATAAGACTTCTTCAGAAAGGCTAAGCGATCATGCCTGTACATTTGGAAGGTGTTAAAAACACTAACCTTTTCCTTGTTATACCTACTCATCATCAAGTTAGTAATACTGTCAATTGCATCTTGAATCCAAGTCTCCTCAGCATCAATAAAGATAGACGTATTGTTTTTGCTTGCAGAAGCACATATAGCATCGATACGCTTCAAAACATGAGAATATTCTTGTTCTTCCTCCGCACTTAATGACGCACCTGCACTTATCTTTTCTAGAAGCTCGAATCTAGCTAAACCAGTAATTTTCGTTGTAACTACAGGGATACTCGGATTAGTGGAGGCAAATTCTAATGCTTTAATGTTCTCATTCATGGTTCGGTTATAGGCTTCTTCGGTGGTTTTTCCTTCTGCCCCATAATCCAAAAGAGAAACTACATTATACTGAGCCAATTTATCAATAGTAGGTTGACTATTAAGCAAGGTGGTACCGCCACAAAATTGCTCAAAAATGGTGTTCTTTACGATGACTTTGGAGAAAGGTAAATTCCATTTAACGGCTAAGGTTCCTAATTTCGACCCTAAATTGACGAACCAAGATTTATTCATCATTTTAAAAAGCTGATAGGCTTTTTTCAACTCTTGATCACTCTTATTTTTAAAAGCTATCTCCGTATTTGAAAAATTGATTTTATTTGCCTCTTTCACCTGTTGTGCATTTAAGTTTTACTTGACTAAGTGCTCATTCCAAATCTTCCAGGCTTCTTCTGCTTGAATCTCCAGCATGAGCTGACCATTCATAGTAGGACAATCCTGCTCTTTGCCAAAATTAAGAAATTTGCTTGATTTTGGATTATAAATTAGATCATACAAGTGTTGATGTCTAGTCAAAAAATGATAAGGTATATCCGGGTAGCTATCCATTTGTGGAAACATACCTAACGGAGTAGTATTTACTATCAAGTCAACGGACTGTATCAATGGCTCGTCTAAGTCTGTATAGGACAAGATTCCAGGTCTTTTTGCTCTAGAGACCAATTGCACAGACGCACCAAATTGTTGCAAAGCATAAATTACGGCTTTGGAAGCACCTCCCGTACCTAAAACTAAGACCTTAGCAGACTCAAAGGACCTTCCAAATGCTTGCAAGGACTTTGAAAACCCAATATAATCAGTGTTATGGCCTATCTTTTTACCATCAGACATAATACATATAGTATTCACAGCACCAATCTCTGCTGCTGCTGGATCTAACTGATCTAAATATGGAATAACTACCTCCTTATATGGAACAGTGACATTGAGCCCACACAGCCCAGTTAATTCAAATACAGTTTGAATACGCCCTATATCTGGTAATTCAAAATTTGTATAGGAACAGTTTGACAGGGACTCTTTTGAAAACTTCTGTTCAAAATAGTTTTTCGAAAATGAATGCCCAAGATGTTGCCCAACTAATCCAAAAACCCTACTCATGATCGATCTGATTTAGCTAAAAACCATACCATAACAATTCCTACCGCAAAAGCGAGCAATGCTCCTACTAGCATACTGTCACCTGTATAAGCATTAGGTAATACATTCAATTCACGAATACATTTCACCTTATCCGCTAAGACCAATTCTTCACCACATATTCTCCAAGGCCATATCTTATTCAATGATCCAATCATAAATCCGGTCAACAGTGCAATGGTAGCATTCTTATAGTTCTTAAACACATAAGTCAGTACCCTTGAAAACAGCACTACCCCAGTGATACAGCCCAATCCAAACACTAAGACTACAGTCAATGCATCCATTGATCCTGTTTTCAAAAAAGATTTAACCGTTGGGATCACAAAGGTGTACATCCCCAATAGTAATAATATAAATGAACCACTTATACCAGGTAGAATAAGAGCGGTGATGGCTAAACATCCTGATAAATACACAAACCATAATGCTTCAGAACCATTACTGGGAACCAAAACAGTTATCCCATAAGCAATCCCAACACCTAAGACCAATAGCATTACATTAGGAATACTCCAAGTCTTGACTTGCCTAATCATGTATATAGAGGAAGCTATAATTAATGCAAAGAAGAAAGACCAAATTACAGGAGGATAGTGTTCTAAAATATAACTCACGCCAAATACTCCTGCTATTAAGCCTAATAACATCCCAACCAATAATGCTAAAAGAAAATTACCATCTAATTGCTCCCACACTGCCCGCAATCCTCCAGTCTTCCATGTTTTCCAAAGTCCAGGACCGATGGATGATATAGAAGCCAATAGACGTTCATAAATTCCAGTTATAAAAGCAATAGTGCCACCAGACACACCTGGAATAACTTCTGCAACCCCCATAGCTGCACCTTTTAATGCAGTAGAAATAAACGTACTTCCTCTCATAATTTTCGCAGGCCCTAAACCTGTTTTCTTCTTTGATTAAAAACTAGGAACAAAGTAATTCCTATTACTAACAAAACAGCTACTCTGCTAACAGAATTTGTCAAAAAAAGTAAAGGAAAAAGGGTTAACACTAGTAAGGCTAACAACCAAATCTGCACTCTTCTTTCATTCTTGGCGACACCATCCAAGGTAGGAATATTGTATACCTCCATTACATTGGTTGCCATGCAAGCTTCCATAAAGTAAAAGAAGTCATCAAAATACTTAATATCAGTCGGTGAAGGCATGCCGGTTAAGGCACGGAGCTCTGCCTCAATTAAGATTCTAGTGTGACCAGCATTTTCTTCAAATCGGATCAGCAAATCAGAAGAAATTCGCTTTGGACTCAAAGCAATACTGCTCTTGATGGACTTAGAATAATAGGTTCCTGCTCGACCTGAAGTCTTAAAATAACCATTGACCTTAAAAAAAGTATCGGTGCGCTTACCGGCTTCTTCTTTATTTACTGGAACTACTATATCGTAATTCTTAACCATCCCTTTTTTTATGTGAAAATATAAAATATCCCCCTAAATTCATTCTGGATGTTTCCGTATCCTAAGCCTTCTTTTACCATCTTGAATAGGAACCTGATCCATTTCCCGTTGAACTTGAGTTAAATCAGGCATTCCAGCATCTACCCAGGCAGAATACCAAAGTGATCCAACAGCTAAAATAGCCCTTCTAAACCGATTTTCTACCATATCCCCCATCATGGTATTATATAATTTGGTCAAGGTGTCACTCTGTGCTTGTATAAGGCGTCCTGAACGCTCTATTATTGCATATTCCTCTTCATCTGGAATCCGTTCCCTAGCCACTTTTTCATGGCTTAAAACATCTGAAACCAAAGCATTAGATTCAAGCACGATTTCCCATATGTAGGAGCGCACATCAGGGATATATTCTGCTCCTCACACCTAAACATGGTATTGGTCAAAAAATAGCTCGGGTATTCGGCTAACCCAATAAGCGTGAATTCCATATTGTCCCGTTTTTTGCCCATTATAATTAGAGCAAGTGTGTAGAGGCACGGTAGCATCTCCTACATAATGTCCAAGATCAGCAGCATATCTACATATTGTACTCCCCTTTTTCTCATAAAAGGCTCGCACTAATTTTCTGTAAACACGTTCTAGATTATAAGGTAAAACCCCATGAGGCGTCAAATGATCTATTATTCGCACCGCTTCATAACCCGATCTTGATCTTAAGGTATCGCTTAGCGGCACCACCCATACTGTTTCATAATAGTACTGCATGGCAGTAGTATCAAACCAATTGATAAAAGCCTGCTGATTTAACACTGAACCTGGAATAGGAAGGTATAAGGTATCCTGATTATGATATTGGATGAATTCCAAACTTGAATAACTATACAAATCAGCCTTGAAGTCTCGCTTCAAACTTGAATAAGGGAATTCCCCATATTGATCTAGATCGATAAAATGTCGAGTGGCTTCAAAGGCACTAGCATACCTTCGTTTATCTGCATCTGTTGCATGTCTTTTTAAGTAGTCTTGTTGAGGGCTAAAAAACACCTTCATATCTATCGGAAGTGTGTAGACGGCTAACTCATTGATTTGAGCATGCGCAAAAAACCCCCATTCTGAATTATTGTGAAAAGCTAAAAAGAAAAGTACGCTATAGAGTTGCCAAATCATTTTTGCTCTAGAAACTACTCGATTGTACTCTCAAAAAAAGCGGGATTCCGTTTTGGAATCCCGCTTTTCACTAAAAGTAATTGTAGGGTCTCAAAATTTCCTTAAATACTCTTAATTGAGCGAGCATAAAATCGTCCTCTGGCTTTACCGTAGCTAGAAATCGCTCCACCTCATCAGATTTTACTTTACCTGATGCATATCGATTCTTGATCTCATAAAAATTAACCTGTTTCGATCGATCACCACTTAATTGGACATTCAAAACCCCAAAAGGCATGGTTTGCTCTATGGAATCTCTACCGGTATGGTTGTTTTCAATAGCTTCAGCGATTTTGAGTTCAAAATTGGATAAATATTCATCCAATCGTCCAGCTTGTACTTTACGCTTACCCTCCTCTTTTACATCATAATATCGCTCAACGTAAAATCCATCAGCTTCCTTCGTTAATTTAAAGGATTTTGATTTTTGCTTTGGATACACTAGAGATACTCCTTCTATTTCCGAAGGATCGATTCTAAACACGGCACGATCTCTCCACTCAATCTCAGGACGATTAAATCGAACACTAATAACACCTTGAAAATATGGAACGTTAACAATGTAGGGTTGATTAGACCCTTCCATAATAATCTCTGTGCCGGTACCCTCTAAGTCTGAACCACCTAAAAAATAAGCTTTGATAATTTCACCATTTTTATTTAGGATCTTCACATTGGTTCCATTAGTTGATATGGACTTAACAATATTCTTAGCCTCCTTGGCTATCGGTGTACGTTGCAATTCCAGTTTGGTAATGGTATTCATTAGTGTTTTCATAACATTCGGATTGGCCATGTACTTATCATTGACCTTCCAAAACTGACCATCCCGAGTTAGTTTGATCTGCAATCCATTCAACTTGGAAATAAATATAGTCTCGATCTCAGACGTATCCTGAACAGCAAAATCCCTTTGCCATTCTTTCCCATCGCTTAGAGAGCGAGAATCATCTTTTTGAAATTGAAAATAATATACTAATGCGCCTAAAACCAGCACACTTAAACCAAGTATCCAAGTATTCTTCTTCATATATCTATTTTGAAAAATTCACCTTCCTCCAGAAGAAAAAGGCTAAACCTACTACACAAATAAAGGCCAAAGGCAATAAAAGGTTAATGCTTTGCCAAAATGTTTTCTCATCCCTAGCTTTTTGAACATTCAGTAATCGAAGTTTAAGCTCTTTACCTCTAGACTCAATAAGCCCATAATCATCCATCATGTATTCAATGGCATTTACTAAGAAATCCTTATTAGCGTATTGTCTTTTATCATAACGATTGTATCCAAGTGGATAAACTCTTTCGTTCTCCATATCAGATATCACATTTGCTGCAAGGTCTCCATCAGACACAAACAACATTTTACCATTATCATCGCTCCTGGTCTTAAATTCCTGACCAATAGAAGCCAAGCCATTTTCCATTTCAGCTGTAATTCTATTTTCATACAAAGATGGAAAAACCCCTTCCACTAGCACAGCCAAAGGATATGGACCACCTCGAAATAAATTCGGGTCCGCTACACTATGAACAGCATCAAAGCTCAAGCGAATAGGAATGAATTGTTCATTAGAATTTACCGAGGAGCTAAATAATACCGTTTTCTTCAAATTGGTTTTTGTCTGAATGGTGGTATCAATCTTTGAAGGAAACTGGAAATCAACCTGATCCAAACTTTTAACCGTTGGATGCTCCGAAGCCGAAACAGCTAATACGTGATAAGGCCAATTAAACAGCTCCATCTGAGGTTGCCCACCAGATTGTCCCACTACTAATGGGAATTGTGAGCTTTGTAAATCGCGTATTAAACCTGGTTCAAATCGAACGCCGTACTTGAAGAAAAGGTCATCCAAACCCGTTTGCACCTCCCTAGGCACGAAAGTTGGCCCAGTCATCCCCAAGCTATCCAAACTAACACCTACTTTATCAATCAACCAGATCACCTTCCCTCCATTCATTACATATTGATCTAATTGAAACTTTTCCCGCTCTGAAAAAGGACGTTGAGGCTTAGCAACCACTACTACATCTATTTCTTGTGGAATATATGTGGATTCAGCCAGGCTAATTGTTCCATGGTCATAATTGGGGCGAATAGTTCTTCTAAGGTCTTTGGTCTCCAACTCCGTCAATTCTCCATGGCCAGAGGTAAAGGCAACTACTTGCCTGCGGTTATCATATAATTTTCGAATGGCTTGAGCAAATTTGAATTCTAATAGATTTATAGATTTATTCAAAACAGCATCAGCTCCTTGTTGACCTTGTTCCTCTAATAAATTGACTGGGATACTAACACCACCATAGCGTACTATGGCCCAAGGAAATACCACTCGCTCAGCAGTACCACTAACTTCTTTTAGCCTAAACATGGTTGGAGTAACACCTAGATTACCTAAGCTCTCAACGCGCTCAGTCACTTCTTCAGGCGTACCATCATTGACATCCATAAAGGCGTATTCAATAACGCCTGTTTGAACCCTAAATTCATCCAAAAGCTCTCTCGTTGCTTCTTGTAAACGCTTAAAATTCGCAGGAAAATCACCTTCAAGTAATACTTGAACAAAGATGCCACCTTGTTCAAAGTCTCCATCTACTCCAGCATTGGAATTCTCTATACGTTCCGTCATCTTTTCCAGTATAAGCTCTGTGCCTGGAGTAAGTGAAAAACGTTTGTCTTCCGTTAAATCAAAAAAGGTATACCGTCTAAGACCACCTAAACTAGAATTCACCAATACATTGACGAAAAACAGGACTATCAGTAATAGACCCAGGTTAATAAAGGCGGTTATTTTTCTCGACTGCTTCATCTTCATTCCCAATTCTTGTTACCACCTTCTGCTACCCAAAGAGGTAACAGTTGATGCGATGAACAAAACAATTACACTTAAAAAGTAAACTATATCCCTCAAGTCTATCACCCCTCTACTTATTGATTTATAATGAAAATCAATTCCAATCCGTTGAACAAACAAATCGCTCTTCCCAAAGAAAAAAGGCAATTCCGATATAAAGAAGAATCCCCAGTGAAAAAGAAAACACAAAAAGGTAGCTAATACAAAAGCAACTACTTGATCCTTCACTAGCGAAGAAGCAAACACACCAATAGCAACAAATACT
>CAJXMP010000064.1 GCA_913056515.1 uncultured Lewinella sp. | reverse complement strand
CTTAAAAAAAGCCACTGCTATAGTCTTCTTATTTCTTTTTAAGAAATTGCGCAGACTAAAAAAATAATTCGGTTATAATGAATGAATGCATTGGTACCGAAAACTAACTACTAAATGGTCCTGAGGTTCGCCTATAATGGAGATCCGGTTTAAATGAACAATTTCTTTAGTCGCTTGGCGTTCACTAGATCCGATACTAACTGTACTAAGTAAATTGATCAAATTGCTACTAAATGAAACTTTTTCGTTCAAGAAGCTCAATTCATCCTTAATGAATTACAAACCAGAGGAATAGGAATGTCCATCATTACAAATGGATTAAAGGAAGTTCAAGAAAGGCGATTTGAATTAGCCGGCATAAATGACTTTTTTGATCAAATCATAATTTCAGATGCTATTGGCGTCAAAAAACCGGAGCGTGCTTTTTTTGAACACACATCCAAACTGGTTCCAAATTTCAATAAAGAAGAATTTTTAGTGATTGGCGATACGCCTGGTTCGGATATTTTAGGGGCTTACGATTTTGGACTGCCGTCCTGTTGGTTTAATCCAAATAAAAAAGAATGGCTAGAATCGGATTATGCGCCCAATCACACCATTAGCAAACTGACAGAAATTTTAGAATTGGTATAGATTTTACACCTGTTTTTTTAATTTTGAATCAATTTTAAACCAATAAAGCTAGAGAAAAATGGCAAATGCATTTTTTAAGGTTCCAGAACCAAAGAATGAACCCGTATTGTCCTATGCGTCAGGATCTAAAGAAAGAGAATTGTTGGATGCAACCTTGAAGGAAATGCGTTCGACAACAGTCAAAATACCTATGACTATTGGAGGTGAAAAAGTGCATACTGCTGAACAGGTAGCCTTGCATCCTCCACATGATTTGGCCCATACTTTGGGGCATTTTTCAAGAGGAAATAAAAGCCATGTTGAAGATGCTATTCATGCAGCATTAGCAGCTAAACAAAGCTGGGAAGATATGGCCTGGTATGATCGTGCTTCCATTTTCCTAAAAGCAGCTGATTTAATCTCTGGCCCATATAGACAAAAGCTTGCCGCAGCAACTATGCTGGGTCAAGGAAAAAATATCTTTCAAGCTGAAATCGATGCTGTAGCTGAGTTAGCAGATTTTCTGCGTTTCAATGTGCAGTATATGACTCAGTTGTATAAAGAGCAACCAGATAGTGGACACCTGATTTGGAATAGAATGGAACATAGACCACTAGAAGGATTTATTTTTGCTATCACTCCATTCAACTTTACAGCTATTGCAGCTAATCTATGTGCTGCTCCTGCTATGTTGGGTAATGTGATCGTCTGGAAGCCATCTGATGATCAGATTTATTCAGCAGGAATGTTGATGGAAATTTTTGAACGTGCTGGTTTACCAAAGGGTGTAATCAACTTAATCTTTACTGATGGACCTGAAGCGGGTGAAGTAGTGTTCAAACATAGAGACTTCGCAGGACTTCATTTTACTGGAAGTACGGGTGTGTTTAAACATTTATGGAGAACGATAGGCGAAAATATTGATTTGTATAGATCTTATCCAAGGATTGTTGGAGAGACTGGAGGAAAAGATTTCGTAGTTGCGCACCACAGTGCAGATCCTAAAGAGGTTGCAACTGCTCTCGTAAGAGGATCATTTGAGTTTTCAGGTCAAAAATGTTCTGCAGCTTCACGTGCCTATATACCAGCTAGTATGTGGGAGGAGGTGAAAGGATATATGGCTTCAGATTTAGCTGAAATTAAAACAGGTACACCAGAAGATTATACCAATTTTGTAAATGCGGTAATTAACGAAAGGTCTTTTGATAAAATTGCCAATTATATAAAGCAGGCTAAAGCTGATGCTGATGCAGAAGTTATTTTTGGAGGAACTTACTCCAAGGCTGAAGGCTACTTCGTTGAGCCAACTGTAATCCTAGCATCTAAGCCTGATTATACTACCATGTGTGAGGAAATATTTGGTCCAGTATTGACGGTGTATGTATATGCTGATGAAGCCTATGAAGAGATATTGACTATTGTTGATAATACCTCACCATACGCACTTACTGGGTCAATTTTTGGGATAGATCGTACAGCGGTGAATGTGGCTATTAAGGCATTAAGACACAGTGCAGGTAATTTCTATATTAATGATAAACCTACTGGTGCAGTTGTTGGTCAACAACCATTTGGAGGAGGAAGAGGTTCTGGTACAAACGATAAAGCAGGTTCTATACTGAACTTGTTAAGATGGGTTTCACCACGGACCATAAAAGAAACCTTTGTGCCACCAACGGCATATAGCTATCCATCCTTTGATGCATAAAAAAATCAAGCTGGTTTCAATCGAGGCCAGCTTTTTTTTATTTGACATTCAATTGAATACCTAAGCCAGGAAATTGATAATATTCTTGTATGCTAGGTTGAATCTGGATAGACAAATCTTTGCTGATATCGAAGGATTGTAAGTGAGCATCTACGAATGCCTCTAGAGCAAATAAGCCATATACTGCAAATGTGCCTACGTAGGTCAGTGTTCTACGCTTTTCATATTTGTCTCTTTCTGCTTTAAGTCCTGCCTCAGATGTGATACCAGATTGAATCAAAATGGGATGTGAAAAGGGTAGGTTTTGAATAGATCGTTTATAAGCGTTTTTGTACACTATATATTTAGTTGAGCTATCATTAAGTAAATAAATCATACCACCTAGCCCTAGGTAGACAATGGGGGCTTTCCAATATTTTCTATTGTATACTTGTCCAGCACCAGGCACTAAAAAGGATAAGCGAACGGAGGCTTTAGGGTTCGGATAACCATTTTTGTAAGCATAAAATTCTCGTGTGAGCATTTGCGGTTTTTGAAAGCTAAACCTTTTTTCTGCCTGCTCTAAGGATGAACTATCCACAGGAAGTACTTCTATTCGTATACTATCCTCTTGAATAGGCGAGTTCACAGTTTGGGCAAAGCCTATCCCAAACGGTACCAATAAAAACAGAACCAATCCAATTTTTCGCATGTATAGAAAATCAAATACCTTCTTCAAAGATATCTAATAAACGGTTAAGCTCATTATCAGAGGTGAAATTAATGATTATCTGACCCTTACCCTTCGATTTTAACTTCAAATTAACCTTGGATTCAAGTGCAGAGGATATTCTATTTTGAACATCTTGGTATTCTACTGGTAGTGATTTCTTAGCTGATCCAGAGCTGTTTTTTCCGTTTGGATTATTAATCTGTCGAACAAATTCTTCCGTCGCACGCACCGATAGTTGTTTGTCAACAATCTCATTAAAAAGACTAATCTGAAGGGCATAGTCCTGTATGGAATTTAATGCTTTCGCATGGCCCATGGATATTTTTTTGTCTTTTAGACCTTGTTGGATTTGTGGCGGTAGTTTTAATAAACCTAAGAAATTAGTTATGGTACTTCTTTTTTTACCTACTCGACCAGATAAACCTTCATGCGTTAGTTTACACTCGTCAATGAGTCTTTGGTAGGTAATAGAGATTTCGATCGGATTTAAATCTTGACGTTGAATGTTCTCAATCAATGCCAACTCTAGCATTTCTTGGTCATTAGCCGCTGCACGAATGTAGGCTGGAATCGCCTCTAATCCCGCTAAGCTTGAGGCGCGCATTCTACGTTCTCCTGAAATCAGTTGATATGAATCACCACCTAGTGATCTAACGGTAATAGGTTGAATTAATCCATGAACTTTGATGGAATCAGAAAGTTCTTGAATGGCATCTGCATCAAATTCTTTCCTTGGTTGAAAAGGGTTGATGCTTATTTGAGAAAGCGGCAACATAGCCACTGTATTGGTCAGTTCTTTTAAGGCAGTTTCTTTCTGCACATCATCACCTCCTTCAATATCAGATAATAATGCTCTGATCCCTAATCCAAGTTCGCTCTTCTTTACTTTTTTTGCCATGAAAATACTGGTATAATCTAGATATAGAATATTAACAAATGGTGTTTTTGAATAATGCTAATACAACAACAAAATATCAACCAAAATCGGTTCACTACATGCTCAATTCTTATTAAGCATTAACACCTACTTCATCATTGTTTTTAATTAAAAATTCATTTGCAAGATTGATAAAGTTTCTTGCTCCTTTGCTTAGTGCATCATACATTACTACTGGTTGATGCATATTTGGTGCTTCTCCAATTTTTGAATTTCGATGGATGATGGTATCAAATACCTTATCACCGTAAAAGGATTTTACTTCTTTTACTACTACATTGGCCAATCGAAGGCGCTTATCATACATGGACAATAGAATACCTTCAATTTCTAATGTAGGGTTCAACTGTTTCTTCACAATCCCTATGGTACTTTGAAGCTTGCTGAGGCCTTCTAAAGAAAAAATCTCACATTGTACAGGAATAATAATGGAATCCGCTGCAGTTAAGGCATTTATGGTAATTATGCCTAAAGATGGAAGACAATCTATGAATATATAATCGTAGTCATCTCTAACTTGCTCTACAATATCTTTAAGTATATATTCTCTTCTCAATTTTTGTACCAACTCAATTTCTGCTCCTACCAAATCTATATGTGAAGGAAGTACATCTAAATTTGGGGTAGAAGTGGGCAGAATAGCCTCTTTAGGATGGTCTACATTCCCCATCAAGCAATCATAAATACTAATTTCATAATCATTGGAAGCTATGCCAACGCCTGAGGTAGAGTTAGCCTGTGGGTCAATATCAATCAACAATACCTTCTTTTCCAATATCGCCAGACTCGCTGAAATATTTATTGCAGTAGTGGTTTTCCCGACTCCTCCTTTTTGATTGGCTATTGTAATGATTTTGCCCATTCTTTGATAAGTATTAGTGAGTGATTGTTGTTGGTCTCTTTAAGTTACAAAAAATTAATACTCTATTTGCTCCCCTATAGTCGGCAAATGTAATGTTTTTCCATTTTCTGAAAAAAGTTTAATGAGTTCTTCTTTGTTGTTGACCATAATTGGGGCAAAGGTGTCAAAGTGACAACCGATGACCTGCTTGCATTGGACAAAATCAGCAGCTAATAGCGCTTCTTGTCCACCCATGGTAAAGGTATCACCTACAGGCAATATAGCTAAATCAACTGTAGGGCACAACATTGGAATCAATTTCATGTCCATGGTTAGGGCAGTATCACCTGCAAAGTAGACACATGAATGATTATTCCATAGTACAAAACCGCCAGGATTTCCTCCGTATGTTCCATCTGGAAAAACCGATGAATGAATAGCAGTTACATATTTTACAGTAATATCTCCAATTTTAAGATGTCCACCGTGATTTAAGGGCAAGCCCTTTAAACCTTTTTCTTGGTAGTAAGTTATTATTTCAAAGTTAGATACTAGGGTAGCACCAGATTGCTTGGCTATGGTTTCAACATCAAGAATATGGTCTTGGTGTGCATGACTGATAAAGATATAATCAGGTTTAAGTTGGTCCATATTAATATCCTTCGCAAGAGGATTTCCCGAGAGGAATGGATCGAATAAAATACTTGTGCCATCAAATTCTAAAAGTATACAAGCGTGTCCTAAATATGTTGCTTTCATGTGTTTGCTTTATTTATTAAATATACAAGAATCAAACTTAAGAACTCATAGTAATTATACATTTAGAAATATTAAATTCGCATCAAATTATTCAGAATGATAACTATTATAGCTGGAACAAATAGAAAGGCCTCGCAAACAGAAAAGATTGCTGGGCATATTGAAAAACTCTTAAATCAAAAAGAGGTAGACTGTCATGTCATTTATCTTTCTGAGCTTAAGCCAACTATTCTGCATGATTTGATGTATGAAGAAGCACATCAGTGTAAAAGTCTTGCCAAGATCCAAGATGATTATATTATTCCTGCTAACAAGTTTATCGTGATAAGCCCAGAATATAATGGAAGCTTTCCCGGTGCTTTAAAACTTTTCATTGACGCTTTGTCCATTCGGTCTTATGCTGCCAATTTTAAGCATAAAAAAATAGGATTAGTTGGGGTAAGTTCAGGTTGGTTAGGTAATACTAGGGGTATGGATCATCTGTCTGATATCTTTTCATATTTAGGTGCATTATGTTATCCATCAAAAATGGCTATTCCAAAGGTAGAGACCAATTTTGATGGTCAAAACTTAACCGACGCCACTTTAGAACAGCTTCTAGTCGATTTTATTGATCAATTCGTGGCATTTTAGTTAATTCTTAATCTAATGTCTGGGCACTACAATCCATTTGTGCTTATAAAAGTGTACTTTTGCCCTGATTTATGGAAAAAGTGATTTTCAAAGATTTAGGGTCCATCGATTACCAGCAAGCTTGGGATTATCAAACAGGACTTCATCAAGAATTGGTCAGTCGAAAGCGTCAAAGCAAAGAAGACTCCATTCAGGTTGAGGAGCGAAAGCATTACTTGTTATTCTGTGAACATCCACATGTTTATACCTTAGGTAAATCTGGAAGTTTGGATCATCTATTATTAGATGAACATGGACTGAATGAAAAAGAGGCTACCTTTTACAAGATTAATCGGGGAGGAGACATCACTTACCATGGTCCTGGACAAATTGTAGGTTATCCAATCTTTGATTTAGACGGGTTCTTTACGGATGTCCATAAATATGTTCGTTTTTTAGAAGAAGCAGTGATTCAAGTGCTTGCTGATTATGGTATTGAGGGTATTAGAGAATCAGGATATACGGGGGTATGGCTTCCTGAAGATGAAAAGGGTGGCTTGAGAAAGATTTGTGCGATCGGAGTACACTTATCTCGCTGGGTTAGTATGCATGGATTTGCTTTTAATGTTAACACTAACTTGGATTATTTCGGAAACATTGTACCCTGTGGAATTGCTGAACAAAATAGATCGGTCACTTCTCTTCAAAATGAATTAGGAAGAACATTAGATATAGAAGTAGTAAAAACTCAATTAAAGGATAAATTCAAATCTCTTTTCGGATTTGAATGGATACAGAAATAGACACAGAATGAAGGCAGACATTGAAAACCTAATAGGTGAACACATTAAATTATTCATTGTTAAAACAGAACAAACGGATGACCAAGGTCAAACCATTTGGGAAGCAGTAATTTATAATCACAGTGATCAAAAGCTAGAAAATATCCTAGTCAATACAAAAGGATCAGGCACCATTGGTGATCGCCAAGTTGTAACTGCAACTATGCGTTATTTTAAGGATGAACTTCCATCTGAAGCATCTTTTAAAGTGGAATCTATTACCAATGAAGTATTATGTATCAATAATGAATTTTGGATTTCCTATTCATTAGATGGTAAACTATATGAAAAAAGAATTCAGTTTATAGGAAATGGAAGAGCATCTAGCTGGGTTTCAGCTATTAATGCGGAGGGATTCGAGGTAGAGTAGGACGATCAAACTAGAGCATATGAGTGTAAAAAAAATTAGTGAGTCAGAGACAATAATGACACAATTGGTCATGCCTAATGATACCAATCCATTAGGTAATTTGATGGGAGGTAATTTGATGAAATGGATGGATGTTGCAGCGGGAATTTGTGCGGCAAGACATTCCAATGCGCACGTAGTTACTGCATCTGTAGATCATATTTCTTTCGCCAAACCTATACACTTAGGAGATACCGTAACCATTAACGCTTGTGTGACTCGGGCATTTACTACTTCTGTGGAAATATTCATTGAGGTATTTGCCTCAGATATAAAAGGCGGTAATTGGCGTAAAGCTAATCATGCATATTTCTTATTTGTTGCTTTAGATGAGGACATGAAGCCTATGGCTATTCCAGAAGCTATGCCTTTAACTTCTGAGGAGCAAAGTAGATATGAGGCAGCTAAGAGAAGGAGAGACCTCCGATTGATTCTAAGTGGTAGAATGCAACCGAAGGACTCAATAGAACTGACTAATCTTTTTTCTAAAGATTAGTTATCATATTTTCTTCCAGAACGATCCAAATGACTACTTCCTGCCTGCTGGGTGCCCATGACTAGGATGTCTTGGATATTCACGTGTGCAGGTCTGCTTGCAATGAAATAGATCGTTTCAGCTACATCTCTAGATGTAAGTGGATTGAAATCTTCGTAAATCTTGGCCTTGTCAGCATCTTGATCAAATCGAACTAAAGCAAATTCAGTTTCCTCTACATGCGCTGGGCTGACCTGACTTACTCGTATTCCATCTTGATATAAATCTAATCGCATGGCTTTGGTCAGAGCATCAACTGCAAATTTTGTTGCACAATAGACGTTGCCTTTCTGATAAACTTCCTTTCCAGCTGTTGAACAAACATTTATGATATGACCTTGGCCTCGTTTGACCATGTCTTTGCTTATAATCTTACTCATGTGCAAGACACCTTTTATGTTGGTATCAATCATAGTATCCCAGTGTTCGATATCACCATCGTATATTTTAGCTAAACCTCTTGCAAGTCCAGCATTATTAACAAGAATATCAATAGGCTTCCAAGACTCATCTAAATTGGATAAAGCCTGTTGTACTTCCTCGTAGTTTCTGACGTCGAATACAAGTGTTTCAACTGGAATTTGGTACTGATTTTGAATATCTAATTGAATACTTTCCAATCTATCCGCCCTTCTTCCGGTTAAAATTAATCGGTAATTTTTAGCAGCAAATTCATAAGCAGTAGCTTTTCCAATTCCCGAAGTTGCACCAGTTATTAAAACGGTACCTCTAGTTTGATCTTTTAAATTTTGATTTACTTCATCCATAATGGCAGTATTTGCATCCTGGGTATCATCTTCAGGTTCAATACCAAAAGCCTTGTCATTTTCAGGTGTTTTAAACTCCTCATTATTTTCTACGGCTGATAAATAGTATTGCTTAGCTAACGCTAGATGATCCTGGTTAAAGTGATGTAAAGCGAGATCGTAATTTGCAAAAGGATGTTTTGGGTCTAGTTTTAGGGTTTTCTTTAGTGCTTTTACTCCTTTTTTTAGTTCTTTAAATTGTTCAATTAATAATAAGCCAATACGATAATGAGCGTCAGGGTGATATGGGTTAAACTTAATAGCATTTTTTAACAATTTCAAGGCTCTAGTCTTATTATTAGGCCTACATTCAATAATTAGTACTGCTAAGTCATAATACACTTCCTTAAAGGCTGGATCAAGACTCAAAACTTTTTCGAATCTATTGATGGCATCTTCCTTCATGCCTTTCTGAAGTTCTAGTTGCCCTATTTTGTATACCAACTGTTCATTGAAAGTGTCTTGTTTCAGTGCGTCTAAAGCAAAAGAATAAGCCTCCTCTTGTTCATTTACTTCAATTAAGAAGTCAACCCATTTGATGGCTGCGTAACCAGATTGTGTTTCTTTAATACCAGTTTCTATCAATCCAAATGCTTCCTCTTTTAATCCTCTTTCAAATAAGTCTATAGCTTGTAAAAGGTAGGTGCTTTCAAATTTTTGATTTTCCTTTTCGATAAATTTAGCTAGTAAATCATCAGCATCTGCCTCGAAGTCAACTTCTTCCTCCTCTGAATTAGATTCTTCGTTATCCAATACCTGAGTGGCTTCTTCTTCCTCTGAAGTATCTACAAAATTTTTGAGGTGTTTAGATTCATCTTGGTGGATAAAATCCTGTTCATTTGACTTGTCCTCGACTTGAATAGTTTCATCTGCTTTTTCTTCAGTAATCTCTGATATTGAAACTTCTTGGTCTAATTCCGATACTGGATGTTCTGACGAAGTTAGTACCTGAACAGAAGCTTCACTACCTGAACCATTCTGAGTCAGTAAGTTCATACCCGGAATGTTAGCCAATACCATATTTTCGTCAATGGTTTCTAAATCTTCATCGGAAGTATTATCAAGTAATAGGTTTTCTGCTAAGATAGGAGTGAATTCCGTTGAATCTATTAAGTTCTTTAATCCATGATGTGCTTCCTTTTTATTAATAAATTCAAATATCTTTTGATAGGATGAATTTCTCAAATCTTCTAAATACCAGATGGATTTTTCTTTAATGAAGCGTAAAAACTCACTAATTTCTGAAGATATGGGGCGTATAAGGTTTAGCTCCTGATGCAGGATATGTTGCTCTGCTTCATTGATGCTTTTATCCCGCATTTGTTTGCGAATATTTAAATAAATCTCTTGCCAATGATTGATGAATTTTATGATGTCACCTATACGTTCAATTTTAGTTGGAGTTTGTTGAATTACACCATCGACTGTTTCGAGGGAAGGAATAACAATAGTTAATAACCTATCTTGATTATGTAGTGATTTAATAGATTCAAGTCCCAAGTGCAGACAGGAAGAGTCTTTTAAAAAGTCATTGGATAGTAGTAGTACTATCTTGTCTTGTCCTTGATTTATTCGCTCAAATAGGTATTCTCCACCAGGTTCATTAGAGGGTAATAAGGTGGATTGTATATCTACTTGATTAAGGGTTTCCATGATTTCAGTAGCAACAACTGAATCAGCTTCATGGAAGCAGAGTGTGAAATGGCTCATGTATTGTAGTTGTTTTGAGAGATTTGAGATTTTATTGGTTTGTTTTCAAAAATGTTTTCATGAAACTGTGAAACTCTGTTTGGAAAGCTTCATATTCAGAGGTGGCTGGCCCGTTAAAACCAGTATGTATTTTTTGCACATTATTTTGTTCATCTAGGAAAATCATAGTTGGGTATGCAATGAGTCTATTGAGCATGGCTAGCTTCTTAGAAGCTTCCGCTTTTTTTGAATTCCCTCCGTAATAAATAGGGTATGGCACCTCTAGCGTTTGGCGATATCTTTCAATAATTTCGAGACTTTTATCGGGCTCATAATATTCAAATGCTAATCCAAATACACTTAAGTTGTCTGATGGATTTTCTTCTAAATACTCTTTTAAGAAAAGGGTTTCATCTTTGCAATTTGGGCACCAGGTACCCATGAGTTGAACAATCTTTTTCTTGCCTTTAAAGGAGGGATCGTCTAGATTGATTTGCTGACCATCTTTATCCAGCATGTCAATATTAAAAGTCGATTGCTCATCAACCATATAGGTCATCGTATTGATATCAGCTAATTGAACAGATTGATCTTTTTTTGCTTCCCAAACTGTTTGCCAATGTTTACCTGATCTAAAGATTCCTTGTATGGTTGAGTCTGGTTGAATTCTTCCTTCAAAAAGAAAGGCATGACTACCATCAAAAGTAGATAAGTAAATTTTATTTTCTTGAATGGTACCATCTAAGTATCTATAGTCTCCCGTTTCTGTTCTAAATGTTCCAGTCAATTTGTTTCCATCTTGCTCAAATTCTCCAATTCCATTATAACGATCATCACCTTCTCCAAACACGGTAGACCAAGAACCAGAAATATCCATCATGGGAACTTTAGTGAGCTCTGTAAAGCGGTATCCTTTCCCATACTTAGCTATAAAAGGAATACTATAATCTTCTTTATAGTTAACATGCCACTTGCCCTCAATGATACCTTCTTTAAATACCCCCTTAATATAGGTGTCAAAGTCAGGGAAATCAATTACAATGGTATCGTCTAAGGTTGCTCGATCTCTGCCATAGGTAATATGATCCACTTTGATTCTTTCTGCACCATTGATTATTTCCATATAAAAAGTACTATCATCGGTGTAAGTTACTTCCATTGTAAATGGTAACTCCCCAGCTGTAACTTCTTTAAAACTTAAATTATTAGGATCAGCCAAAGGTTTTCCTTGTTGGTCTAATTGTTGCACTGGAGGATCAAGTCTCAAATATGCTCTCCAAGTACCGGGAGGTAGTATGGTGTATTCATTTTCGAACGATACACAAGCATTTACACAGAGGATTAACGCAATAGAAAAAAGGAATAGGATATTTTTAAGTTGCATGATTAATCTTTTGGAGGATAATTATCATCCCAGTTTTTAACTTTCGGTTCTTTTAATTGGCCTGTACTGTTGGCTACAATCATGGAAACTGCGGCATCGCCCGTTACATTTACAACAGTTCTACACATATCTAACGGACGATCAACCGCAAAGATTAAGGCAATACCTAATTCTGGAATTCCAGCTTGTCCTAGAACGATCACTAACATGATGATACCAGCAGATGGAACTGCTGCCGCACCAATAGATGCTAGTGTTGCCGTAAGAATGATGCCTAACTGTGCGCCTATACTCAGGTCGATTCCAAATGCTTGAGCAATAAAGATAGCTGCGACTGCTTGGTAACAACTGGTTCCATCCATATTAACGGTTGCCCCAATTGGAAGTATGAATGAAGAGGCCTCTTTTTCAACACCTAGATGTTCTTCAACCCGTTCCATAGTTACAGGAAGTGTAGCTGCAGAGGACGAAGTGGTAAATGCTACTAACTGGGCAGGAGCAATACCGGAGAAAAAGAATCCATATTTTTTACCCGTGAATAGATACACCAACAGAGGATAAACTACAAATATCATCAAGGCTAATCCGATGAGTAAAGTGATGGAATACATGCCCAAGCCAGCAAATATTCCTGGATCAGGATTCTCTGCAACTAAAGAAGCCATAAGTGCTAATACACCCAAAGGAGCATAAAGCATGATTAAGTCAATGATCTTGAGTACTACATCATTTAAACCATCAAAAAATCCCTTGATTGATTTGGTCTTACTCGGTTCGTTAAGTATGATACCGATACCGAATAAAATTGAGAAGAATATAACCTGTAGCATATTCTTGTTGTTGGAAGCTGCTGCAAAAATATTTGATGGTACAAGGTCCACCAAGGCTTGTAATGGTCCCGATTCCTTCTGACCTATTGCAACCTCAATTTTGCCTTGGGCAGCTTCTTGATATTGAGCGGATAAGGATTCTCTAATTTCAACAGGAATGAATTCTCCAGGCTTAATTAGGTTGACTAAAACCATTCCAATCAAAACCGCTATAACCGTTGTAGCTATGTAAGTTAATATGGTTCGTCCCCCCAATTTAGAAAGCTTGGAAATATCTTTCATATCTGAAATGGCTTTGACTAACGAAGCCACGATCAAAGGCACGGCAATCAACTTCAAGATATTGATGAATATAGTTCCGAATGGTTTGATATAATCTATAACAATTGATTTAGCAGTATCTGATTCTCCCAAGAGGGAGTTATCTAAAACAACTGCTATAAATCCAAT
>CAJXMP010000063.1 GCA_913056515.1 uncultured Lewinella sp. | reverse complement strand
TCTCCCAACAATTCTTCATCGATATCTTCCGTTTCATCTTGGTTTAATATGGCCAGTAAACTGTTGATATCTAATTCTTCTCCTTCCAGGTCAAAATTCATTTGGACTGGACTAGATTGATTATCGGATGTTAGGAACGCCAAGTAATTAGCGATATATCCTTTTCCAACCGCCTCCATACCGTCTCCTTGTACTTCAATAAAAGGAATATCTAGTCTATTATTTCTTAGTTTGATCAATCCACTATCAAATTGAATCTCAGTTCCCCTTTTAGTAAAACTAAGTGTATTGAGTTCCATTGAGCCGGAGGCCTCTACTCGTTTTGCATTTCGGATCCGTTTCATATCTGAAAGTCTCCCTTTAACATAGATATCATTCAAGTCAATAGTCCCACTTGAACGAACACCTTCTCCTACAAAAGGAGCAATCGCCTTTCCTGCTATTTGAGCATCCGCACGAAAATCAATTAAAGGATTGTCTAAATCCAAAATATTTAAATCAAATAAGATTGGGGCACCACCCATTTCAGCATAAAATCCGTCTACATTAAGCGTAGAGGTTTTCTTTGGATGTCCCATAATGAACGCTGACTTAAAAGAAACATGCTTTAAAGGCAGATCCAAATAACTTGTTGATATTTCACCATCTTCCAAACCAAAAGCTACTTCAATCGCAGGCATTGATTTATCAGAATAAGGTCCTTTTACTGTTGCATTAAAGGCGAAATCACCAGAAGTTCTAAAATCAGCAGCATTAAGATCTGGCAATAAGGCTAAGACTGCACCTAAATCACCATTACTGGCATTCAGGGCAAGGTCTAATATAGTTTCTTTCCCTTCTTGTTCGATTGAACCAGCAATATCAAATGCACCACCATCAATAATAATATCTAAGGTTTCGATCTCATATCGTTCTTGATCTAGATCAATTGTGATATTCCCTAGGTAGGATAAAGGCTTATTTTTCAGATAAGTCTGGTTACTAAGCTTCAGTTTTTCAACTACTAATTCTGAACTAGTGGCCAAGTCAAAAACCTGACTACTAAAATCACCTCCGATATTCAAATCCTGAATAGCTAACTTTATATCATGCTTTTCGCGCTGATCAATGTATCGGATATTCATTTCTTCTAAAAATCCCTTTCGAATCCTTAATTTAAAATCTGAGTTGTCCGATGCAGAATCGTCAGATTTTGAATTAAAAATATCATAATTAGCTACTCCTTTTTTATTGTATACTACATTTGCCTTACCGCCTTTCACAATAACAGACTGTATCTTAATACCATCTGTCAATAGCGAAAACAGGCCTATACGGATACCCAGTAGGTCCGCATCAAGAAGCGTTTTCTCCCAACGGTCCTCTATATAAATATCTTTAACTCGGAGTTCGGCAAAAGGAAAGGCAGTTAGAAAAGATAATTTTATGTCACCAATCTGAACTGGTGTACTTACATTTTTCTCTATTTCAGTATGTACGATTTGAACCAACTTATCCTTAAATAGGACACTAAGTGCACTAGTTAAAACGACATAGCACAGCAAGGGTATGCAGATAAATCGTAGGAAGTATTTCTTTAACTTGGTCATAATGCGTTTAAAAAGAATAGGTGATATATTGCGATTTCAACTATAAATATTTTTCAATTAAATGTTTTTTTTATAAATATTTTGTAATGCATATGTCCAAACGTACTCCGGCAAAAAAAATCCTACATTTTTAATGTATTTATTTGCAGTAACGGCAAAGTCAATATATATTTGCACACGCTGCAAACAAAGGTTTGTGACAATCATGGGAGATTAGCTCAGTTGGTTCAGAGCACCTGCCTTACAAGCAGGGGGTCACTGGTTCGAGTCCAGTATTTCCCACCATTTTTAATCTACACTAGGGAGATTAGCTCAGTTGGTTCAGAGCACCTGCCTTACAAGCAGGGGGTCACTGGTTCGAGTCCAGTATTTCCCACGATAGGTCACAATTAGTGACCTTTTTTTTTGCCCAGTCCCAAGATTGTTTGGGTGTAATTGGATGATTTCTACAAAAAAGCAGCGATAAAATGGGATTCAATCTAGTAGTTTTGGATATACTATTTTGTCGGATTGTTCAGTATTCATATGCCTTCAACTTTACTAACGACACACAAAGCGTTATTAGTATTTGAATAAATACTTTAAAGATTCTTCCGAAATAGATTGACCTTAGATGTGGTAAAATACTACAGTAAATATTCTGTTGAAATAAACTTACTCTTCTGAGTTTGAGTCAATTCGCTTATCAACTCATTATCGAGTTCATTATTCCTTGAAGCAACAAAAGTTCTAATAGAGAACGTCCTTAATGCATCATAAATACTCAACGTACTTACTGCTGAATTTTTACGCCCAGTGAATGGGAAAATATCCGGACCTCGTTGACAAGAACTATTTAAGTTTACTCTACAAACTAAGTTTACCAGAGAATCAATAGCAGGACCTAGTTCATCTGTATTTTCTCCGAAAATAGCGACCTGTTGTCCATAATCTGAATCAGCCATATCCGCTAATGGAACATCGATATCATCAAAACTAATGACAGGAATAACGGGTCCAAATTGCTCTTCTTGAAATACCTTCATACCCTTATTTACCGGATATAATACGGTTGGGAATACATAATTATCTCCTATTTCACCGCCCTTTTCATTCATGACCTTAGCGCCTTTTTCAATAGCATCATCAATTAAGTCGGATAGGAATGCGGGTTTAGTCGGATCAGGTAGCGGAGTCAAAAATGCACCATCTTCCCATGGAGCTTGTATGTTTAAGGCATCTACCTTTTTACAGAAAGCCTTCATAAAACGCTCCCGAATGCTTTCATGTACATAGATGACTTTTATTGCTGTGCAACGTTGGCCATTATAAGAGAGACTTCCTTTGACACATTCATTAACAGCTAATTCTAAATCTGCATCTTTAAGAATAATAGCAGGATTTTTGGCTTCTAAACCAAGAACTAATCTCAATCTATTCTTATTAGTATGCTGATCTTGAAGGGCCACTGCCGATTTACTATGTCCAATGAGTGCAAGAATATCAACTTTTCCGGTTTGCATGATTGGAGGTCCTATCATTCTTCCTCTACCGAACAAGATATTGACCACCCCAGCAGGAAAACACTCCTGAAAAGCTTTCATTAGATAGTTGACAAATAAAACGCCAAACTTTGCAGGCTTGAAAATGGTAACATTACCCATGATTATAGCTGGAATCAATAGACAGAATGTCTCGTTAAGTGGGTAATTATATGGTCCTAAGCAGAATACAATACCAATTGGACCTCTTCTGATATGTGCGAATATTTCTGATTCTTTCTGGAACCTTGCACCCCTGCGATCAAAGTCTTTGCAGGCTTGTATAGTATCTTTTATATATTCTACTGTACGATCAAATTCTTTGTATGAGTCTGCTTTTGTTTTACAAATTTCCCACATGATCAATTGAGAAATCTCCTCACGATATTTCTCCATCTCCTCGACAAACTTTTGCACGCAGGCGATACGTTGTTTAACGCTCATCGTAGGCCAAACGCCACGACCTCTATTGTAAGCTTTATCTGCAACTTCAACAGCTTTGGTCGCTACGTCGCTATCCAATTCAGGAACAGAACCTAGGTATACAGGATTCCCCTCTTTATCTTTTAAGCTAGAATATACTTTGGTATGCTTCCCTTCCCACTTAACTAGTTTTCCTCCTAATAAATAGTGGTTTACCTCTGCTGTATATGTCGGTTTCATAGACTAGTGATTTTGTCGCAACTATGTGTTAACCAAATAATTACAACAAAACCACCTCTATTGTTTTAAGTCAAAATGAAATTTTTGTAACAAAAGACTAAATTCTACTTGCTAAAGGAAGCTGGAGTAGAATCAAGCGTTCTCCGGACGAAGTTTACGCACCTGTTGACCTGCTTGCCACAACTCTGACTCACGTACCTCTTTCAACTCTTGTTCAAGCTTTACTCTATAATCTTCTTGTTGATTGGCTTGAATAACAATTTCAGCTTCTCTACCCGTTTTAACGGAGGTATACAGTTCTTCAAATAATGGCTCCAGTTGATCTCTAAATCGATGTCTCCAATCCAATGCTCCTCTTTGTGCAGTTGTGGAGGTATTAGCATACATCCAGTCCATACCGTTTTCTGCAACGAGAGGCATAAGACTTTGCGTTAACTCTTCTACCGTTTCATTAAAGGCTTCAGAAGGAGAATGACCATGCTTACGTAATACATTGTATTGAGCTTCAAATATCCCAGCTAAGGCACCCATTAAGACTCCTCGTTCTCCTGTAAGATCAGAATACACTTCTTTCTCAAAATCTGTCTCGAACAGATAGCCTGAACCTACAGCAATACCAAGTGCCAATACTCTATCCTTTGCTTTTCCAGTCGCATCTTGAAAGATTGCATAACTCGAATTCAAACCTTTTCCAGCTACGAACAATCTTCTTAAAGATGTACCAGAGCCTTTAGGTGCAACAAGGATAACATCAACATCTTTTGGAGGAACAATACCTGTCTTGTCTTTAAAGGTTACTCCAAATCCGTGAGAGAAATACAATGCTTTACCAGGAGTCAACTTCGATTTTACCATCTCCCATTGTGCTATTTGACCTGCATCAGATAGCAAATATTGAATAATGGTTGCTCTTTCAGCAGCTTCTTCAAGACTGAATAAGGTCTCACCAGGCACCCAGCCATCTTCTATAGCTTTATCCCATGAAGAGGAGTTCTTTCTTTGACCTACAATAACATGTATGCCATTATCCCTTAGGTTTAGTGATTGACCTGGACCTTGTACTCCATAGCCTAATACAGCTACAGTTTCATTTTTTAATACTTCCTGTGCTTTTGTCAGTGGAAATTCTTCACGTGTTACCACATTTTCTAATACACCACCAAAGTTCAATTTTGCCATTTTGAATTAATTTATATTAAAAGTAGGTTCCAATTCTTTAATGTAATCCTGCAAGGATTCCATAGATTTTGGTAGGGCAATACGCCCCGAGCGAACAAAGCCAGTTAACCCGTAATGGCTTAGTGCTTCAAATAATTCTGTCGTTTCTTTTTCGTGCCCAGTCTTTTCAATGATTACATAATCGGTATGTACGGAAAGTACTCGTGCGAAATGTGCTCGAACAATATGTTCAATTTCCTTTCCTGATGAAAAAACACTCACCGGTATCTTATATAGTGCAACCTCTTGGTATACGACCTTTTCATTTTCGAAATAAATAGCTTTTAACACCTCAATTTGCTTGTCAATTTGTTTGACAATCTTCTGCACCTTATCCGTTTCCATTTTTACGACAATGGTGAAGCGGTGTACGCCTTTTATTTCTGATTCGGAACATGTGATACTATCAATATTGACATGCCTCCGGCTAAAAATATTACTAAGACGGCTCAATAGTCCGATATTGTTCTCTGTGTATACAATTATGGTAAACTGCTTTTTCATAGTCTTGTTATTTAAGTCGAATGTCTGAAACAGATGATCCAGTTGGCACCATTGGAAATACATTATCCTCTTTTCCAACACGCACCTCCAAGAATCTAGACTCCTTGGAATCGACAAAGCGGTCCACTGCGGCTTGTAAAGATTCGCGGGCTTCAACTAATTCCGTTTCGATGTGATACCCTTTTACGATAGTTTGAAAATCTGGGTTTACCATTTCGGTAGAAGCATATCGCTTATCAAAAAACAACTGTTGCCATTGCCTTACCATCCCTAGAAATTCGTTGTTAAGAACTACTATTTTAACTGGAATATTATACTGGAAAATCGTTCCTAATTCTTGTAGCGTCATTTGAAAACCACCATCGCCAATAATGGCAATGACCTGTTTTTGAGGCTGACCTAATTTTGCGCCAATGGCTGCTGGAAGGGCAAAACCCATAGTCCCTAATCCACCTGAAGTAACATTTGAATTCCAAGCTTTATAGTTGTAATATCTGTGCGCAATCATTTGGTGTTGACCCACATCAGTTACAATAATTGCTTCTCCCTTTGTCTTCTTAGAAATACAATCAATAACCTCGGCCATAGTAATTTTACTTTCAGGGTCAGGATGTAATTCTGCTTTCTGCACTTCTGTATATTCTTCTTGATCTAGTTCTGAAAATCTATTTCTCCAGCTTGGATATTCTTTAGCTTTAACATAATCTGTCAATAAGCTCAAACTGCTTTTACAGTCACCCAAAACAGCTACATCTGTTTTAATAATCTTATCAATTTCAGCAGGATCAATTTCTAAGTGGATTACTTTAGCTTGAGCGGCGAAGGTCGAAACCTTACCAGTTACTCGATCATCAAAACGCATCCCCACAGCAATCAATACATCGCATTCACTGGTCAATTTGTTGGTGCTGTAATTCCCGTGCATGCCAAGCATACCTACGTTCAGAGGATGTTCATTTGGAATTGCCGAAACCCCCAAAATAGTCCATGCAGCAGGAATACCCGCCTTTTCAATAAATGCTTTGAATTCATCTTTCGCTTGACCTAGAATAACGCCTTGACCAAAAAGTACCATAGGACGAGCTGCCTTGTTTATCAATTCTGCAGCTTCTTTTATTCGTTCAATATTGATGTTCGGTAAAGGCTTATAAGATCGTATACTTTTACAAACTGAGTACTTAAAATTCAAGGTGTCGAATTGTGCATCTTTTGTGATATCAATCAATACAGGCCCAGGTCTTCCGGATCTCGCAATAAAAAATGCCTTTGAGATCGCTTCTGGAATTTCGGCTGCTTTAGTAATTTGAATATTCCATTTGGTAACAGGAGTTGAAACCCCTAATACATCCGTCTCTTGAAAAGCATCGGTACCTAATAGATGACTTGCCACTTGACCGGTAATACAGACTAGTGGAGTAGAATCAATATAGGCATCGGCTAAGCCTGTAATTAAATTAGTAGCACCAGGTCCGGAGGTAGCTAAGCAAACACCTACCTTTTTGGATACTCGTGCATATCCTTGGGCTGCATGTATAGCGCCTTGTTCATGTCTTGTTAGTATATGTTTCAAATCATCTTGGTAATCGAATAGACTATCATATAATGGCATGATAGCACCACCAGGGTAACCGAAAAGTGTGTCTACACCTTCTTTGATTAAACATTCAACAATGGCATCACTTCCTTTTAATACTTTTGATTTGCTCGTTACCATAGTTCAAAGGATTTCTTGTTTATTTATCTGTTACGCAGCCTTTTGAAGCCGACGAAACTAGTTTTGCATATTTATAAAGTGCCCCGTTTGTTGCCTTTAAAGCTGGGGCTTTCCAAGCTGCTCTACGTGCTTGTATTTCCTCATTGGGAATCATGAGTTCAATTGTATTTGACTCTGCATCTATTCGAATTTCATCACCATCCTCAACCAGGGCAATAAGCCCTCCTTCTTGTGCTTCTGGACTAATATGCCCCACCACAAAGCCGTGTGTTCCACCCGAAAATCGACCATCGGTAATCAAAGCCACCTCCTTACCTAAACCAGCACCCATGATAGCTGCAGTAGGCTTAAGCATTTCTGGCATACCAGGACCTCCTTTTGGTCCTTCATATCGGATGACCACTACATCACCCTTTTTTACTAGCCCCATACTAATACCATTATTAGCATCCTGTTCACAGTCGAATACACGTGCTTTACCAACAAAGGTTAAACCTTCCTTTCCTGTGATCTTTGCTACACATCCATCTTCGGCTAGATTCCCTCTTAATATTCTAATATGTCCACTTGCTTTGATAGGATTGGAAATATCTCTGACTACGTCTTGCTTAGGATCAAAGGCAGGCAATTCTGCCAAATTCTCTGCAAGTGTTTTTCCCGTAACAGTCATACAATCGCCATGTAGAAACCCATGTTTAAGCAGATATTTAAGTACTGCTGGTGTTCCACCTGCATTAGATAAATCTTCCATGAGATATTGACCACTTGGTTTTAAATCCGCTAAAAATGGTGTGCGATCACTAATTCGCTGGAAGTCATCTAATGACCACTCTACCTCGGCTGCATCTGCAATAGCCAAAAAGTGAAGAACAGCATTAGTTGATCCACCAAGTACGGTAACCAAGGTCAAGGCATTTTCCAAGGCTTTTTTAGTTACTATATCTTTAGGCTTTAAGTCTAGTTCAATTAAGTTTCGGATAGCGGGGCCTAAGGCAGAACATTCATTTTGTTTGGCCTGACCAACGGCTGGATTAGAAGAATTATAAGGTAAGGACAAGCCTAAGGCCTCTATGGCTGAAGCCATAGTATTGGCGGTATACATGCCCCCACATGCACCAGCTCCAGGACATGCTTTTTCAACTACCGTTTGGAATTTTTCATCTGAGATATTTCCAGCTACTTTTTGTCCCCAAGCCTCAAAAGCAGAAACGATATCTAACTTTTGATCTTCCATACGACCTGATTCTATCGTCCCACCATACATTAGAATAGATGGTCTATTCAAACGAAGCATCGCCATTAAGGCTCCAGGCATATTCTTGTCGCATCCAACCACCGTGATCAGTGCATCATAAGACATGGCTTGGACTACGGTCTCCATAGAATCTGCAATAATATCTCTCGATGGAAGTGAAAACCGCATACCTGGAGTTCCCATGGAAATACCATCACTCACGCCTATAGTATTAAACACAAGACCTACTAAGTCTTGGGCTTTGACACTTGATTTTACATCAGCTGCTAATCCGTTTAGATGCATATTACATGGATTACCATCATAGCCTGTACTAGCAATACCTACAAATGGTTTTTGTAAGTCTGCTCTAGTTAAACCAATAGCATGCAACATGGCTTGTGCTGCTGGCTGACTATCATCTTGTGTTACTCGCTTACTATGTTTGTTTAATTCCATTCTAGTTTTATTACAAAAAAATAAGGCACCTCTCGAGGAAAGGTGCCTTACTTAAATTATATACATAGCCCTTCCTTTCACTAACTGTAGTTAATGATGACAATAATAATCACGACGATGTAGAGGGCTTTACGCATAATTTGGTATTAGTAATTTTCTATTTATTCCAAATAAAAAAGAGCCACCTAAGGATGACTCTTTTTTATGCAACATAAATTCATCCTATTAAAGACTACATCTTAATAGACACGACAATAACGTTGGAGACAATGTTGCTTATTAATTTCATACCGTAATTTTATAAGGAATTTTGTTGAATATCAAGTTTTTATCCTAAAAAAAATGAAATCCACCAAACAAATATTAATTAATAGTGATTTCATCTAAAAAGATCCAACAATCATTCCCAGCACTTTTATGATTCGCAGGGCATGAACCCATATTAGTTGCTACAATTTTAATGTAACGCGCTTTAATCTGACCAGACCAATCAAAGGATTCTACGTGTGTGCCTTTTGCTAAAAGAGCAGTTTGAGGTTTTTGTGTTTTCAGCAGATTAAAGGCCTCTTTTGAATTAGCATATGAAATATCCACTTGCTTCGGCATAAAAATCCAAGAGTTTTCATCTTGAAGTGCATTAATAGAAATATTGGATACTAATTGTTCACTGCCCAAATCTACGATAGCCTCCACACTTCCGCCCTCATAACCTTGCCATTCACCTGTTCTAAAGTCATTCCCTCCATACAGAAAATCAATTAGGGCTTGATCTCCACCTGCTGCATATTGATTGGAATAATCTCCATTAAGCGTTATAGATCTATTTTTAGGAATTTTTCTAAAGGTTGCTGAAATAGTCTTAGATACTTGTCCAGATTCATTTGCTGCATAGGCTAAAACAGTCGAAGTTTCTTGTATCACGAATGGTGTTGAATACTGCTTGAATCTTTTATCTTGACCTTCTACTTTATAGAAAATAGTGGCGTCTGATGCTACATTTAAAGCCACTTTTTCTTTATCCTTGAATGCTCTTTTTCCTGAAGAAAAAGCCGGTGAGGGTAGTATAAGCTCATCTGTTATTGCTGAGGTATAGGCTACAAGGTTTTGCTGTTGCACTTCACTTAAAGGTTCAGACCCCATGTAAAACTCTAGCAATCCACCCTGTTCCAACTCTTGGTGTGTTATATATAGTCGATCTAATTTTTCACCATTGAGATACACTTCTTGCACATAAGGATGATTAGTGCTCCCATCATGTACTTTTACTTCAAATAAGACATCGTTTTTTAAAGTCAATTGTGCTTGCTCCACAATCGGTGCTCCCAAATCATAGACTGCTGAACCAGGGGCCATAGGGTATAAACCCAGACTACTCATAATATACCAAGCAGACATTTGACCACAATCCTCATTACCTGATATTCCATCTGGAGTAGGTTGATAGAGTTCTTCTAAAATTTGTCTAACCAATTTTTGAGCGGATGCGGGTGCACCAACATAATTATATAGATAAGCCATGTGGTGACTTGGTTCATTACCATGTGCGTATTGTCCAATCAATCCTGTTATATCTGCCTGATTCCTCCCGGTTGTATTTGAATTAGCGGAAAACATTTCATCAAGTCTAGCACGCAAGGCTTCTTTACCGCCAAATAGGCTAATCAAGCCTTCTATATCATGCGGTACATATAAATGGTATTGCCAAGCATTGGCTTCTGTAAAATGAAAATTCACTTCATAGGGGTCAAAAGTAGAAAGCCAACGATTTTCTACTCGAGGTACCATAAATTGATTAGCAGGATTGAAAAGATATTTGTAATGCTGAGCTCTTTGAATGTACTCTTGGTATACTTCCAGCTCACCCATGGACTTAGCCATTTGAGCTATACACCAATCATTGTAGGCATATTCCAAGGTTTTTGAAACAGATTCGTGCTCTTCGTGTGCCGGTACAAAACCTTGTTCAGCATATGCTGGCTTACCCAATTCATCTAAAGTAGAAATATGCTGCATCGCTTCTAATGCTAGTGTTGCATCAAAGTCTTGCTGTCCTTTTAAGTAGGCATCAGCAATAACAGATACCGTATGATATCCTATCATACAGCCCGTATAATTTCCTGCTAACTCCCAAACCGGTAACTGACCACCATCAGAGTAATGGGCCAACATGCTTTTAATAAAGTCTTTATTCTCTGCCGGATTAATTAGAGTATATAATGGATGAGCCGTTCTGTAAGTATCCCAAAGTGAAAATATAGTGTATTGTTTGTAGCCATCTGCTGTATGTATCGCTTGATCAGTGCCCCTATATCTTCCATCGACATCGGTAAATGAATTGGGTACAATAGCTACATGATACATGGCTGTATAGAAATTGGTAAGCACCTCTTCTGAAGCCGATATTTGGATCTTATCCAGTTGATTCAACCATAAATCCGATGCAGCGTTTCGTAATTCGTCGAAGCTTTTATCTTTTAACTCTGCTGTATAATTAGCAACTGCACCTGCTTCATCTACGGCAGACATAGCCACTCTCAACTCGACAGATGATGGATCGTTTTCAAATAGTATCGCAGCCTTTTTTCCTTGCTCTTCATAATTGATTAGACGGATGGGTTCAGAAAACTGAATACAAAAGTAAAAATGTTGCTCTTCAGCCCAGGCTTTGGAAATCCGTTTTCCTGTAATCGTCTGTTGATCCACTTGGGTAAATGAAGCATCTAGTAATTCATCCCTATGCATTAAATCAAGGGCAACCCAAATAGGACTGCCATCCAAGCTAGTATACTTATGTATGCCCCCACGTTCTGATGCCGTTAATTCTACCTGTATGTTCTCTTCTTCTAGCAAGACTTGGTAATAACCTGGAGCTGCCTTTTCATTAGCTTTTGTAAAAGTGGATGCCAAGGTTGTTTTATCCAACAAATAATTTGTGGAGGTAGAAGGAGTAATAAGTAGGTCATTGTAATCACCAACACCAGTACCTGAAAGATGGGTATGACTAAACCCATAAATAATACTATCCGAATAATGATATCCAGAACAGCCGTCCCAGCCCTCCAAACGAGTATCTGGACCTAATTGCATCATACCAAAAGGCACTGTGGCAGATGGGTGCGTATGGCCATGACCACCAGTACCTATAAATAGGTCAACATAGTCAAGTACAGACTTTTGTGGTGATTGACAAGAAAGCAGACAGGTGAATAGAAAGAAAAAAAGGTAGGATGCGCGCATTTTTTCTTTTAATTTAAGTAGGTATAGGTATAAAAAAAAATTTGCTGGTGGAATTAGATCCTACCAGCAAACGAATTGCTCTCTAATAGATTTTGTTGAAGTTCCAAAAGCTTAAAGCTTTCCCCCTTAAAAAAACTTCAAATCTATATTGAGCGTACCCCAATCTCATTAAGTCTTTAAAAATATGTAGCGCTCCGAGGAGCATTTTTATTAGGTTGATATACTTCTCTAACAAAGTATGATTCAAATATGGCAACAAAATTTTTCTCCAAATACAATCTTTCTGAAAACGACTTGATTTGTTAGTTTTTTGGATTCAGCTATCTGATTTTCAAACCATCGTAAAAGAAACCGCACTTTTATCTTGAGCAAAACATAATTTATATATTGAAAATGTAATGTTTTATTATACCTAGATTATATTTGCACACGTGTTCAATAAACCAAGCAATTTCAGGACAATGATAAACATTACATTACCAGACGGATCTGTCAAATCTTTTGAAAAGGGTAGTACAGCAATGGATGTAGCCCTATCGATTAGTGAAGGCTTAGCTAGAAATGTATTAGCAGCAAGTGTTAATGGTGTAGTATGCGATGCGACTATGCCTATCGAAGCAGATTCCACCTTGGTTTTACACACCTCAAGAGATCAAGAAGGAATGTCCACTCTTTGGCACTCCACAGCGCACCTCATGGCTGAGGCCTTGGAAGCATTATACCCTGGTGTAAAACTAGGTATTGGTCCTTCAATTGATAAGGGATTCTATTATGATGTTGATTTTGGCGAGCACAAATTCTCTTCAGACGATTTTGGGAAGATTGAAGAAAAAATGAAAGAGCTAGCAAAACAAAAGAATCCTTATATCCGAAAGGAAATTTCCAAAGCTGATGCGCTAGCCTATTTTGAGGAAAAAGGGGATGAGTATAAATTAGAATTACTTCAAGATCTTGAAGATGGAAACATCACCTTTTACGAGCAAGGTAACTTCGTGGATCTATGTAAAGGTCCTCATATCCCTGATACTGGAAAAATTAAGGCTTTAAAGA
>CAJXMP010000062.1 GCA_913056515.1 uncultured Lewinella sp. | reverse complement strand
CTTTTTGTAGATAATTCCATTATCATGGTATCCGAATGAAGAGAATCTTCCGAAACATTAAATAGCTCAGCGGTTACCGACATGACTTTTGAGGTCACTTCTTCTAAAGTTAGTTATCATAACTGATAACTATTATTGGGTCTAGAGTAGCCTGTGTAATAGGATACGACACCATAAACCAAACAATAACAAATCATAATCTTTTCATCATTCATTATCCACTTAAAAATCACCTAAGAATTTTTTCCATTTTACGTCCCTTGGCCAATTCATCTACTAACTTATCCAAATAGCGAACCTCACGAGTCAAAGGTGTTTGAATCTCTTGAATCTTATAACCACAAATTGATCCTGTTATCAGGTGAGCTTTGGGATGTAGATTGGCCTGTCCAAAGAACGCTTCAAACGTAGCTTTTGAGCTAATTAACTCCTGCAACTTCTCCTCATCAAATCCTGTCAACCATTCTATGACTTGGTGCAATTCAGCAACAGACCTTCCCTTCTTTTCTATCTTGGTCACATAATGCGGGTAGACAGAGGCAAAAGTCATTTTTGCTATTCGTGCATCGTGTTCTGGTGTTGTACTCATAGCCTAATAAATCTATTTTGAAAATCTAACTCATTATAAACTAAACAATTTAACTATAATAATGGCTATAAATCAGATAATTAATCTATTTAAGATTAAAACAATAATATGGAAAGACTAGCGGAAATGGAGTAAAAATATCGTGTAAATCCTTTGTTATAGCTTAATAAATTTAGCAGTCATCAACTTATCTTCAGATAAAAGCTTAATTGTGTAAATCCCCGCTTTTAAATATGAAATATCCAAGTTGGATCCTAATTTTTCTACTTCTATTCTTCTTCCTTGTAGATCTAAAATTTCAATACTTTGCTGAACACCCTTAGGCATATCAATAAACAATAAATTAGTTGCAGGATTGGGATATACGCTTAATTCATCTTTCGATTGAGTTGAAGTATTAGTTGCATAATTCAAACTGATCTGGTCTAGATAAAGGAGATTACAAGCATCGTTTTCACAAAAATTCATGTCTTCTGTGTTTTTGAAAATAACCTCAACACTATCAACTGCTTGATCAGATAACTGAGGTATTTCAAATTCAAAGTATTGGTAGGTTGAACTAGTATCGAAGTTCATAACAACTTCTCCAATAACTTCTCCATCAGCATTAGTGACCTGTACAGAACCATATCCTTGGATAGAATCTAACATGATTTCATCTCTAATAAATTTATAATATCCGCTAATGGTTTGAGGAAATGCTTGAATACTAGACTTATATCTTATCTCTTCATTGATATAGAAATACCAATTATGCAGAACAATCGCATAATCATCTTGATAAGCATCTGTAGTCCTTGTAACTCCAGGTTTTAGAAATACCCCCCATTCCAATGGTATCCCAGCTTCAGGATTTTGAACATTCCAAAAATTGCTTAATTCTGGTTGATAAATATGCTCTCCTATTGAATTCCAATTTTCGAAGTCGCCAATCACTTGACCAGAACAAAAAGAACCTAAGGTAAAAAGCAAGAAAAAGGGAAGTGCACGTTTATTGACCATAGCTATAAGATTAGGAACAAAATCAATTGGGTTTAATGACCACAAAAGTAATTAAACCCAATCAAAATCACAGATAATCTACAGATAATCAAACTCAAAGAGTTTACAATTCTTGCGACTCCTCTTTTGCTGGTAATTTATCTACAACTAACTCTTTATATCCGCCACGCTTGAATTGCATACGCTCTGCTCGAATCAGCATATCTTCATCATCCAATTTTTCAGAATCAATAGCAAAAACATGCCTTCCAATGCCAAAATTTAATTCAAGACTACTGCTCCAATAAGATCTTTGTGAAACAAAATAACCTTGAACGCCATATACGTCGGTTGCTTTCTTACCACGAGTTTTATGGCCCGAATATAAGGTTCCGTATATATGTCCTTGGGAAGAAGGAGTCAGCAGATCAAACAAGCCCAGTGTCCAGAATCCCTTTTTAGTATTCCAAAAATACCCATTCACATTCCAGTGTCCCACCATTGCTTTTGACCAATTAGCATAGCCTTTTTCTTTTGCATAACTCCAGCCTAATTTATCAATGGAATATCCAAGGAAAATATCTTCATCTATAGGTTGATCGGGCAGGACATAAAAACTATTATAAAACTCATCATAATCATTTAGCCCATCACTTTTTCCAACTTCGGCAAGAATTTCTTTCATTTCAGCCTCGGTCTTTTCTACCGATTGCGCAAAAATTAAATACTCGCCTTTTTCATCTGCCAATACGAAATAGGATCTGTACACTCCTTTACGCGTAGTCAACCCAACCTTATAGCCAATGAGCTTTCTAAAGGCTCCTACCTCAATTTCCTTGATATGCTCATTATCATAATTACCAGTATTCAAAATATCCTGAGAAAACTCAAGGGTAAGCGCATATGTTTCTGCATTTTTAGCTGGTTTTTCTACTGCATATTGTTCAAATAAAAGATCGGTATCCAATTCATAATCATCATTAACTTTCATGACACTCAAGGTGACATTATCATCAAATAGATTATCCTGATATTGAACTTCACTGATTACATTACAGAATTTGGATAATTTCCAAAGAGTGATTCCACGTGGCATATCCATATTTAAGTAATCGGGAACCTCAGACAAACTTTTAGCTTCATCCAAGTTCAAAATATTGATACGCTTCAAGTAAAAGGTATTATTATCTGGAAATTTGCCTGCTACATCTAATACACTTGCGGGTACTGAAGGTGTATTGGCTTCAATTCGCTTATTTTCCTCTACTTTATACTGTTTGACATCTTTAGGCTCAATGATAGAATAATCATCCGTTAAATTGCGCGTATCAACAATAGAGCAATCCTTCAAGTTATACAATGAATCTAGTGATTCGATATAATTAGCACTACTCAAAGAGTCTGCAAATGCACCACTCATCACATTATACCAGGCACGTTCAATGGAATCTTGCGTAGCAACTAGATAAGCATCTACATCCATCTTTAATAGACGCTCTTGCGCTTTTTGTGCTTGATAAAAACTTCTTTCTTTGGTAATCTGAACAGTGTAAGGCTGATCAGCATCTACAGTATCTACATCACGCTCCAATTCATCGGTGCATGATAGAACAAGAATTAATAAGAAGAAGCTAATTAATACTTGGAGATTAACTGACGTTTTCATAGGCAAAGAGATTGATTTTTTGCAATCTAAATCAAAGCTATGTTTAATGACAGTTTTGGCTACCTAAAACCCTTATTTAGACTGCTAACTAACTTTTATAAGCCTTTATTTCCATTTAAAGAGGTACACTAATTCCTCTGGGTTAAGAAATTTTTCTTCAGCCATAAAAGCATCCTTTTTCCGAGTAATATAAATACCTTTCCCTGTTGTGGTATATTTGCCAGAGGTATAATAATTGCCCACTTCATCTGTCTCAATAAACTCTAAGCGACTGTTATAAGCAGCTTCCAAGCCTTTTTGTTCTTTAAAAATGTTCAATTTCAAACGTTCTAATTGCTTATAAGATAATGCAACATAACATTCACCACCTAAGGCATAAGCTCTCCAAACAATATCCTTTGCTGTTGCATTATAATCGCTGTCTTTAACTTCTTCATTTGCTAGAGTAATCCTCAATATTTGACGTTGATTATTATCTTCTTCAGTTGCATCAACATTGAATAGGAAGGATTCTTCACTTCCATCTTCATAGATTAGTGTAAATAACTTGTTTTTAAGGATTTCAATCTTTGGCATTTTTATATCTATAGCTTCACTACTTTTCGCAACTAAATAATCCTTAATTTCTGTATCCTTCACCATTTTAACTCCAGACTTAGGCTCCCAATATGTTAATGCATTCGCATCAATCAATTCAGGCAATCTAGTCACCATGACTCTGCTGTAATCATCGTAATAATAATCTTCATTATTCTTATTGACATAGCCATAGAATACATGACTTAATACTAATTCGAAGGAATTATTATTCAAAGCTTCTTGATTAGTAAAATAGCCATTTAAAAAGTCGTCTGGATCACCAGCTGAAGAAGCGCCTAAACGAGCATTCAAACTAGAAATAGAGCTATTAAGAGAAGCTATGGTTTCATCCAACTCGGCGATTGTACTAGCATGATCGGCCTCCATCTGATCCATCATTAACGCTTGTTCCTCCAACTTTTTATTTAATCGAGCTATTTCTTGCTCATTAGCTGCTTTGGTTTCCTCAAGACTAGTTTTCTCTGCATAGAGTTTCTTTCCTGAATCTTCCAACAGTGCATTGAACCCTTTTAGGGTTTCTATTTCTTCTGAAAGTGTGCCTATATATGATCTTAACTCAGACTTATTCATCTTATCAATATCCTGAGCTTGAATGGCCGAGATTGTCATCAATCCAATGATTAATAACCCTGAAATTTTCTTCTTCATTTGATTCTTGATTGTATGCTAACTACTTGTAATTATTAATCATTTAACCCTTCAATTGAAAAATCCGTTCCAATAAAAAAAGTGTAAATCATTAAAGAAGTTGGATACAATAATTGATATGATTTTCAAATAGGATAATACGTTACTTTCATAAAACCCTCCAAAGTATCACGCTTTCAACTTTTTAGAAATATAAAACAAGCCAATAAATATCCAGACTACGTTGACTGCTGTTGAAGGGAAGGCCCCATAATAATAGGAGTTGACAATCAACATGACGCTCCCTCCTAGATTCATGCCTTGGTAGGGAATGGACTCTGGATCAATCCGCTTTTTACTGACCAAAATATAGGCAGCGACCAATAGAGCAGAGCCCAACCAACCTATTACATCCACTATCATTTTTTCCATAATACGTATTTCTTAATTTGAAAAGCTACCACCAAAATTAGTACGCTATTGGAGTGCATCCATGAGTTTTCTGCTCACTACAGTATCATAAATGATTTTAAGCTTAACTATTTTATTATTTCGATCAAATTCAATGATGTCTACCACATCAAATTGTACTTGCTCCTGATTTTTCAACACCCATACATACGAAAAATACAAAGCGATACTATTGGTGGAGTGATCTTCAAAAATGTTGTGAATTTTTAATGTTGAGCTAATAGTATCTGCACTTAATGCTTGATAGAAATCAGCTGCCTTTTGCATACCGTAAAGTGGAGAATCTACGTATCCGTCGGGAGCAAAAAGATCAATTATATTACTTGTTGCGCCTTGTTCTAAATAGCGTAAATAGTTTTCCGCAATTATCTGATGTCCCATTTATTAAATTTTAATCTGGAATTAATACAATAATACCAGGTCTATTATCAATACCAACCTAAGGCCTTCAATCGTTCAATATCTTGTTCAATCCACAACTGATTTTGGATATCAGAGGTATCCTGATATTGTATTCGTAATTGGGTTAATCGTTCATGAAGATTTGCTTGAATCACCTCATAGCCTTGCTGCCCATATAGGTTGTTCAGTTCATCAGGGTCTTTTTCGAGATCATATAATTCCCATTCATCCACATCATAATAAAAGTGAATCAACTTATAGCGATCTGTGCGCACCCCATAATGTCTTTTAACCATATGGATTCCTGGATATTCATAGTAGTGGTAATACAGCGCATCCCGCCATTCAGGTTTTGTTGTTTCAAATAGCGGAAGTAAGCTTTTGCCCTGCATATCAGCTGGCACTTCAGCTCCTGCAATTTGTAAAAGAGTAGGTGCAAAATCAATATTTTGGACCAAGTCCCGATTTACACCCCCTGCTGCTATCCATGGAGGATATCGCATGATCAACGGAGTTCTAAAAGATGGTTCATACATAAATCGCTTATCAAACCAACCGTGTTCCCCCAAATAAAATCCTTGATCGGAGGTATAAATCACCAGCGTATTATCTGTAAGCCTCTGCTCATCTAAATAATCTAGCAATCGACCAATATTTCGATCAACACTTTTCAGACTCCCCAAATAATCTTGCATATAGCGTTGATATTTCCAATAGGTCAAGTCCTGCCCCTCTGGTGTATTCTCCTCAAAATCCACATTAATAGAACCATAAACTGCATCCCATTTTGCTTTTTCCGCTGCATCAAGACGCTTGTATCGTTCCAAATAAGAAGATTCATACCAAGCCATGAATTCATCTAAATTCATTTGTTGCAGTACATCTGGGTGAATTTTATTGTCCATGCTCAAGCCCATATGTTCACTTATACGCATCTCGGCCTCTTTTGCAGCAGTGCCCCTGTTAACGTAGGAATCGAATAAAGTAGCAGGAGATGGAATCTCAGTATCCATATATGCACCTAAGTCTTCCATGCTCGGCCACCACTGTCGATGTGGAGCTTTGTGATGGTACATCAATAAAAAAGGACTAGACTCCTCCCGAATGGAATCCAAATAAGATATAGCTAGATCAGTGGTAATATCAGTTATGTATCCCTCCTCTTGAACAATGCCATCGGGCGTCCGAAATACAGGATCATAATAATGTCCTTGGTCGGGTAAAACTTTCCAATAGTCAAATCCAGTAGGTTCAGATTTGAGGTGCCATTTACCCACAATAGCGGTTTGGTAACCTACTTGCTGTAAAAGTTTTGGAAAAGTAACTTGAGTAGAATCAAATACATCCAAATTATCTCTAACCCCATTGAGGTGACTAAATTTACCGGTTAAGGCTACTGCACGACTTGGAGAACAAATAGAATTACTGACAAATGCCTGATCAAATAACATGCCCTCTTCCGCTAGACGATCGATGTTTGGGGTCTCCATTAAATTGGAGCCATAGGCACCAATTGCTTGGTAGGCGTGATCATCCGTCATAATGAATATGATATTGGGCCGCTCAGTAGTTGACTCTGACTGGTGGTTACTTTTTTGACAAGACCAGGAAGAGAAAGACAGCAAGCCAATGAGACAACTGAAACGGAAGCGATGCATTAGATTGAAATTTAGTTTATTAAATCTAATGCAAATGAATGAAAACATCTAACACCAAAGCTCATATTAAAATTGAAAAATCAAGCTATCTACATAAAAAATAAAATAGTTTTCATTTTTTAAAGCAGTACAACATTTTGTATGTTTATATAGAAATGAATATATTAATGCAACTCAGTATTAATTAAAGCAACAAGGTTGCAATAACAACTACATATCATGGGTATTGTAAGAAAAACAAGATCAGTAGACACTATATTGGAGCTATTTGAAGATACTGATCATGCCTTCTCTGGAGTAAGTTTAATCGAGCGGTTGAGAGACCAAATGAATAAGACTACCGTATACCGGATCTTAGATCGATTAGAAGATGAAGGTATCATTCACTCCTTTCAAGACCAAAAGGGTTTGACTTGGTATGCCAAGTGCCAATCTTGCGCATCTGGGCAGCACACCGATTTACACCCACATTTTCAATGTAGATCTTGTGGAAGAACCTCTTGTCTACATGTCAAGATTACCATTCCATTGATTCGTAATCACCAAATTGAAGGGGCAGAATTGCTGATGACTGGATTGTGTGATCAATGCACTTAGACATTTAAAATTACTCAGGGTATTTAAGTTGATATCAGATTTGTCCGCTTACTCCAATCCCCACTTACAATTTTAGGCCCAAGAGCATTAGCCCGACTTGGTGCATGATCAAAAGTATACACTTCTATGGGCTCCTCAAATGAATCTAATTGTATATACCTCAGGGTGTAGAAATTACTCGAATCATTTGGCCGCTTTCGGTCAAAGCCCTCCAGCCTATCGATATCAGCTGCAATACAAGCATTCGAAACTCGAAAGATTTCTAGTACAACTGACTCTTCTGGAGCACCTTTTATGATTGCAGGGTAATCTGGTCCACCATACATTTGATATCCATACAAAAAAACAGTAGTCAGATAAGTGCTATCACCCATAACTGCATAGTTACGCTCACCCTTTCGTAAGGTTCCGTATACACCTACTAATTTGTTCATGATGATACTATAGTTGATTTAGGATTTTAATATCCATCATGTCTTATGTAAAATCTTCACAATAACAGCACCTAGGAAAATTATCTGAGACATATAATACACCCAAACCATGATGAGGGCGAGTACACTTGCCGATCCAAAGGCACTGATTTTAGTCGAACTACTTAAATAATAACCTAATCCTACCTTCCCAAGCATAAAGAATGCTGCCGTTAAAAAACCTCCTATTGCACAGGCCTTCCAGCTGTGATCTGCATCTCCTAAGACTCGAAACATAATTAAAAAACAACTTGCAATTAACACATAAGACACTATGTGTTCTGCCCAATAGACCCAAGCATAGGACTTGCTGATGTACTTAGCATGATGCACAATAAAGGTATGTATGCCTGTGCTAGCTATGATCACAAAGAATAAAAGAATCAAAATGGAAAAAGAAGTGAAGTGTTTTGTTAAGGTGTTCCAAACCCCGCCCACTTGGTTCGCAGGAATTTGCCAAATATCATTGAAAGCAGACTGCAACTGATTAAACATTCCCGAAGCACTAAAAATAAGTATTCCAAATCCAATGAAAGAAGTAAGCCAGCTATTATGATTATGGTGTTGGTTTTGAATCAAGGTTTGAATTTGATTAGCCCCTTTATCTCCAAAAACACCTTTGAGCGAATTAAATACATCTCCCTCCACTGCCTTTTCACCCAAAACAATACCAAAAATGGATATACCCACAATCAATATTGGTATAATAGAAAAAACAGAATAATATGCCAAGGCAGCACCTTTTTCAAAGGTATCACTGGACATAAAAAGACTATAAACACTCTTGATAAAATCTTCCATAACTTATTGCTTAAAAAACGTCCACAAGTAAATCTATTGCAATAAGTTACAAACAATAAAAGTAAGTTCCATTTTTGGAGAGAACAATACATGTAATCGTTTAAAAAGAATACCTATTTATCTTGAATAGACTCCCCTAAATACCTTTCTAAGGTGCTGATAAATCGTTGCTGTTCACTAGGCTTCATATACATTACTCGAGCGTTACCATGGTGCTTACCTTCCATCATAAACCATGCCGAATCTACTTGATCATTAAAAGGAACAGCGCTAGCCGACCAGGTATCTAGCTCACCATAGATATAAATCATATGCTCAGAATTGGAATCTAGCCAAACATTCAAATCACTCAATAATTGGCCATCAAATGGATCGTTCATCTGAAAAGGAAAGAACAATGCCATAGGATTTTCATCCGTTGGAAGGACCTTTAAATAGTCTTCAAATTCAGCGGTTTCATAGCCATAATATCCCATTTCAGTCGCTGATTGATAATAGTGAGAAGTGTAATGCCTGATGGCATCATCGCCAAAGAAAGTCATATCTGAAACCGCTAAAAAATGCTGCGCTAAGGTCTCGATATCCCAATCGCCCTCAGGCAAATCACTACAGCTATGTCCCCATTGCCAAAAGGAGAATGGGTATTCCATGACGGCATATTCAAATGCACCCTCAAAGCTCACATATTCGTAGGATACATTTGCGCCTTTACTGTAGAACCTCAACAGAGGTAACAGATCATCTTTATGTTCTAAAAATTGAAGTTGTGCAGCTTTGATCTTTGCCCTACAATCGTCTGTACCTACAGACTTCAGAAATGCATAGATTCGAGGTTCCTCATAAGCCCTATTGATTGGAGCAACATAAGGTACACTAACTGATACATCATCAGGATAAAAATACCGATAAAAAATAGTAGTCACCCCACCTTTACTAATACCTGTACTGACCCATTTATTCGGGTATACCTCGTCAAATAATTCCCTCAATCGATGTAAGTCCGCCGTTACTTGTTCCAAATTCAAATACCTGTAATCTAATGAATCAGGCATACTTTCTCCAAAGTATCGGTGCTCCACCAATAATTGATTAGCATTCATCAAATTAGACAACTCATATTTTCGATTCCAATCCACATTATATCCTGCGGTTACCAGCACAGTTGGGTGATCAAATCCTCTGTGGGTTAAATATATTTTTTGATTGAAATACCCCTTTGTTGTATCCGAGTGATCCAAAGGCTGACGCAGATATATAATATATTGGTCAGGGCCTTTTGCTGGAGAAATAGACACAAAGTCAAGATTTGGAAGCGCTACTAATTGAGTTTCCAACTTGTGGTCTTGCGCTTGAATCTGGCATACAATAAACAAGCAACTAATGTAGGTCAATATGGTCTTCATAAATGGAATTAATGAACAACAATTAATACATCCAACTCGATAAATCTGCTCCCTTTGGAGCTACTTGATCCACTTTGTCTATATATTTCTGAACAAACATTTGGTGATAACGAAGGCGACTAATATGATTGCCATTTTCATGGTCTCCATTCCAGCAATGCTCTGCTCGATCTCCATAATCAACTTCCCCATTATAATAAGGAGCTGTTGTCTCGGTCAAAATCTCTTCCGCCAAATAAACGGCATTGTTCAAATAATAGTTATCCATGTCTCCGCAATAGAGGTGTATTTTATTCTCCCAATCTTTTCCGTGCTTTGACCAATCTCGCTTCAAGATATAAGCTAGATCATAATTTTCCTTCCAATATTCCGCTACATCCTTATCAATTTCTCCTGTTATCCGATCCCAAATACGCTTCGGATAACCCTCTTCTCCTATCGGTGAATAGGTCGCTTCCCAGATGTCCCACTGTTGTCCAGAACGACCTTTAGAACCCAATACCAATTCCCTGTAATTCATGTCCCGAAGGGTAGCATCCACATTTCCCAAATAATCCCTATGACCAGCGACTAGTGTTTTCCTGAACGGGCCTTCCTTATAATAAGCATTCTCGTCTTCGTAAATATTCACTAAACAATATGCTCTAAAGTCAATAGGATCCGGACATGCAGCAAAGCACATACCATACTCTTTTGGATATTTTACTTGTACAGCCAAGGCCTCCCAACCACCAGTACTTCCCCCATATACATAACGTGCCCAACCTTCGCCTATTCCCCTAAACTGCTCTTCGATATAAGGAATTAACTCATAAGTAATCGCGTCACCATAAGGTCCTTGAGCTTCACTATTCACCGCATAAGAATCATCATAATACGGTGTAGGATGCTGAATTTCTATAGCTATGACTCTTGGAAAATCTGGTCCAGTCCAAGCCTTATAAAAATCATAGGCCTCTTGTTCAACCATAATATTATATCCTTCTACATCAAAACGCTCACTATACTCTGGCTCTAAATTTGGATCCGGTGGTGTCATACTAAATCCTCCAAAATCACTTGGAAAATGGCCATGCATGATGGCCAGTGGGTACTTGACCTCTGGATGATCGGCCCATCCCTCTGGTAACAAAACATGTGCACCCAAATACATATCTCTACCCCAAAATTCACTCAGCAATTCACTCTTGATTTTGATATGTTTGACATACTCTGTATCTGCAGGTTCTTCGATTGGAGGAATTATCTGGTCAAGTTGAATATTTAAAGCTGGAAACTGTCCAGCTTTAATTTTAATGGCCTTTGGTGTAGAATACAAATTTCCAGGTGCTTTATTCCATTGTTGACCTTCTCCTCTATCCATAGGTAATTTGACCACATGGCCATCTGCTCGATTAAAGGTCTCATACTTATGAAAAACCGCTTGTACCACATAATCACCAGCAGGTAAATCGGCCATAGACTGGATGGGATACCCAAATGATGCTCCATCAAAAGACTGATCCTCATTTGGCATCCAATCCTCTACATCCATTCCGAATCCTTGACAGGTTATAGCATCATCTCTCAATTGAAATCTTGGCTCAGATGCTTCGTTATCAGAGATTAACAATATTAAGCGACCATCCAACGGCTCCTCGTAATGGTCCGATGGATATGGAAATTGAATATCTACGGTATTCGTATCCACCGTTTGATCTGAATTTGTTGGATTCGTACAAGCATTTAGGCTTAGTAAAATGACCAAGCTAGCAAGTGGTGCATATACACTGGATTTAAAAATAGGATGTTTCATTTTTTGATGGTTTGTGATTAGAATACTTCATTAACAAGGTCTGAATTCGCTTTAATTTTGAACAAGTTCATCCATAAATGCTGACAGCACTTTAATCTGATTGATGGTCAGTTCCATAGCATAATGATTGACTATCAGTGAGCGGATTGATCCTCCCTCATATTGTAAGCCAATAAAATCTATAGTACTATTCTTGTATGCCTCAAAATCGGATTTCGAATCGATTAATGCTGTCTTCTGATTTTTCAATTGTTGAATGAGATCTCCATGAAAAGCATCGCTATCATCGTCATGAGCAGCTTCTTCTTGAATTCTAGCTTCTAAATAAGTCTCCAATTGAGCATAATAATCCTTAAGAATACTATCGGCAATCATATACTCGTCAAAACTGCAAATATTTAGATCAGTCTGAGTAAACAAGGTATCACAACTCAAATCCCAAGGTGGATTATCGAAATCTATCTGCGCGTGAGCAGTTGAGCTTAATATTACGATGAAAATAATTGTAGTTAGCTTTTTCATATTTCTGTGTTAGTTTATTCAAAGAAGTGGCTAGATTCTTCACTATTATGCTGTATAAGTTAGTGAATAAAGTCAGTAGTACCAAAGTGGCTATCTATCCAGCATATACATTCTTTGATTCAACCACCACATTTTGTTAGGAATAGAATACCTCACTAACTCCAAAACCCAAGTGAATATTTAGAATTTCATCATCGTTTGTTAGGTCACACTGATAAGCATTGTTTATTATGCCAATATCATCAGTTAACTTGATTACTCTATCCTTTAATCTTTCGTTTTGATATGAGACTATTACATTTGCTCCCGCATCATGTAATATTTTTGCTATCGAAAATGAGATGGATCTATTACTTGCTATACCAGTGACGAGTATGTTTTTTGATTTAAGATTCATTATATATTTGTAATATAATATATTATACAAAGATGATATTAAAGAAAGTAATCACCCTTATATTTATATTTCTTGTTCTTTTGAACTTTACTGAGGCAAATACGTCTATAAGTATTGGATATCAGGCAAAATATCAGAATTTTAATCACTTTGATTACGTTAATCCAGATGCTAACAAAGGAGGTAAAATTATACTTTCTGCATTTGGCACTTTTGATTCATTAAATCCATTTTTATTAAAATCGTTATCACCAGCACAAATTAATAATTTAATGTTTGACACGTTAATGACTAGAAGCCTTGATGAACCATCATCTAGTTATCCATTAATTGCCAAAGCATATCAACTGTCAAAAGATAATCTTTCTGTAAAATATTTTATTAATGAAAATGCAAAGTTTAGTAATGGTAATGAAGTAACAGCGTATGATATAAAACACTCTTATGATTTATTGGTTTCTAAAGACGCCCATCCTCAATATAGAATTTATTGGAATGATATAAAATCTGTAGAAATAATAGATAAGAATACTATTAAATTTATCTTTAAGAGAATTAATCCTGAACTTCACATGATAATAGGTGATCTTCCAATTTTCTCACGAGATTGGCTCAATAAAGATAATTTTTCTAAAGAAGTTAAAAAAATTCCGATAACAAGTGGACCGTATATAATATCTGATTTTAATATTGGAAAAAATATAACTTATATTAGAAATAA
>CAJXMP010000061.1 GCA_913056515.1 uncultured Lewinella sp. | reverse complement strand
TCATTGGAAAACTAAAAAGATGGATTTAAGTACAATCCTGCATCAATTTGATACTGGGCCTAACCAAACACGCTATGCAAGTAAAAAGCAAAGGCATGCTCTTGAAAAGGTTATGGATCAAATGCTAATGGAAAAGCATTATTCCAAGCATCCAAAAATAATTCATATCAATAGGGTTTATGACATAAAGAATACGGATAGATCTGTGGGAACCATGTTATCTAATAAAATTGCAAAACGATTTGGATCTAATGGTCTAAAGGATAATAGTATTCGATTACATTTTCGAGGAAGCGCAGGTCAAAGCTTTGCAGCTTTTGGGATTAAGGGATTACAATTTTTCCTGGAAGGGGAAGTGAATGATTATATGGCTAAAGGGCTAAGTGGGGCACAAATTGCTCTTTTCCCAGATCGAAACTTTCAATCGAAACCAGAAGAGCAGGTTATTGCAGGTAATGTTTGCTTATATGGAGCTATTTCAGGCCAGGTATACATTAATGGTATGGCAGGAGATCGATTTGCGGTAAGGAATAGTGGAGCGAATGCGGTAGTAGAGGGTATTGGTGATAATGGTTGTGAATATATGACGGGCGGTCATGTATTGATTTTGGGATCTATTGGAAGAAATTTTGGTGCAGGTATGAGTGGTGGATTAGCCTATATATTCCAGGAAGACAACAAAATTGATCGACAATTCAATACCGAGATGATTTTATTGGAGTCATTAGCTTCAAAAGATTACGACTTTATCAAGTATCAATTAAAGGAGCACCATAGATTAACAGGAAGTGCCAAAGCTGCTCGAATATTAGATTCCTGGGACTTAGTAAAGGACAAATTTATTAAGGTGTTTCCTAAAGAGTATAAAGCCGTATTAGACCGTAAGAATAAGGTGCTTGTTCAAACACAACAATATTGATTATGAAACCTTTTCATGGATTCAAACACATTGAAAGAGAAACTCCTCAATTAGAACCAGTTGAAAGTAGACTAAAGCATTTCCAAGAATTTGATGTCCCATCTGGGACTGATTTGCCTCAAAGACAGGCCTCTAGATGCATGGACTGTGGAGTTCCTTTTTGTCATAACGGTTGTCCATTAGGCAACTTAATCCCAGATTTCAATGAAGCAGTATATAAGGGTGAATGGAAGGTGGCCTATGAATTGCTATCGGAAACAAATAATTTTCCTGAGTTTACTGGAAGAATTTGTCCTGCTCCTTGTGAAGCATCTTGTGTATTAAATATCAACTCAGATCCAGTCACTATTGAATTCGTTGAAAAATCAATAATCGAACATGCTTTTGCTCAAGGCTGGGTGCAACCTATAAAAGATATTAAGCGAAATGGAATTAAAGTAGCTATTATAGGTTCTGGTCCAGCAGGTTTAGCATGCTCAGATCAACTCAATAAACTTGGATATCATGTTGATTTATATGAACGAAATGATAGAATTGGAGGACTTTTGCGATATGGCATCCCAGATTTTAAGTTGGAAAAAGATGTGATTGATAGAAGAATTGAGGTGATGAAATGTTCGGGTGTGGGTATGTTTACTTCCGTAAATGTAGGGGTAGATTTGTCAGTAGATGAACTTCTTGAACGATATGATAAAGTAGTTTTAACAGGAGGATCAACCATTCCAAGGGATCTTCCAATTCCAGGTAGGAACCTTAAAGGGATTCATTTTGCCATGGATTTTTTGGAGGAACAAAACCGAGTAGTTGCTGGCTTACATACCAAATTTGATACCAATATATTAGTCGAAAATAAACATGTATTGGTTATTGGGGGTGGGGATACTGGCGCAGATTGTGTAGGTACTTCTAATCGACTAAAAGCTGCCTCCGTGACTCAAATTGAACTACTGTCCAAACCTCCTAATACAAGACATAGTGATGATTTATGGCCAAACTGGCCAATGGTATTGAGAACATCTTCCTCTCACGAAGAGGGATGTGATCGAGCATGGGCAATTATGACTAAGAGATTCTTCTCTCGTGATGGTGTTCATGTAAGTGGTGTAGAATTGGTTGATGTGGAATGGACCAGCGATGAAAATGGGATCAATCGTATGCTTGAGATAGAAGGTTCAGCTAGAACACTACTTTGTGATCACGTTTTTCTCGCTATTGGATTCGTACATCCTCAAAAAGAAGGCTTACTTAGTGAACTTGGAGTAGCATTAGACGAAAAGGGTAATGTTGAGACAACGCATTTTAAAACTTCAATTGATAACGTTTATGCAGCTGGAGATGTTCGCAGGGGGCAATCACTTGTTGTTTGGGCAATATCAGAAGGAAGAGCGGCAGCAGAAGCACTTCATGCAGATATTCCGCAAGGAGTTAATTGATCCTTTCTTGATTACAGTCCCTTAAGTCAGTGCATGGAGATGAACAATGCAGTAGGTCAATTGTTCTTTTTGAAATGGCTTTACTTCATGTCTAGTTCTGGAAATCATTCACGCTCTTCGGCAGATAACATTAATCGTAAAACACCATTACTGGTCTTCAACGATAAGGGGATTTATTGTCCAATAGCTGATATCTATATTGACGCTTGGAGACCAGTAGATAAGTGTATTATTACTCATGGTCATTCCGATCACGCTAGATATGGACACAAACACTATCTAACCCATCATAATAATGTACCCATTATTAAACATCGATTAGGAAAAATCAATGTGAAAGGGATTGAATGGGGCGAGCAAGTTTCAGTTAATGGCGTGGTTTTTTCCTTGCATCCAGCTGGGCACGTGATAGGTTCTTCTCAAGTTAGAGTGGAATACAAAGGGGAAGTTTGGGTATTTACGGGAGATTATAAGCTGCAAGATGATGGTGTATGTCAGGCTTATGAATCAATTCCATGCCATGCTATGATTACGGAATGCACCTTTGGCTTACCTGCTTTTAATTGGAGACCTCAGGCAGAGGTAATGGAGGATATCAATACTTGGTGGGCTGATAATGCTGCCGAAGGTAAGACCTCTATAATTTTTGCCTACTCACTAGGGAAAGCCCAACGTATTTTGAAGCATTTGAATACGGATTTGGGTAAGATTTATACTCATGGTGCTATAGAAAAAATGACTGAGGTACTCCGGAGTATTCAGGACTTTCCAACAACGGAACTCATTACGAGGGAAACCCAGAAAAAAGACCTACTCGGTCAGATCGTTATAGCTCCACCTAGTGCGCATGGCTCCCCATGGATCAGAAAGATGGTACCTTATGAAACTGCTGCCGCAAGTGGTTGGATGGCATTCAGAGGTGCTCGTCGGAGAAGAGCTATGGATAGGGGATTTGTATTGTCAGACCATTGTGATTGGCAAGGTTTACTTCAAGCGATTGAATCCAGTGGAGCGGAGAAAGTGATATGTACCCATGGATATACAGACATTTTCTCTAAATATTTGAGATCGATTGGACTAGATGCCCGAACCGAAAAAACGCAATTCGAAGGCGAAGTATTAGAATCAGAAAAGGAGGCCGTATGAGGGATTTCGCGAGATTGATTAAACGTCTAGATACGACCAATAAAACGACGGTTAAGGTTCAAGCTTTAGCGGATTACTTTCAATCTGCAGCCGATCAGGACAAAGTATGGACCATTGCATTGTTGTCCCATCGACGGCCTTCCAGACCAGTAAATACTACACTATTAAGAACCTATGCTGCTGAATTGGCTAAAATCGATCTATGGTTATTTGAGGATAGTTATCATATCGTTGGTGACTTAGCGGAGACTATAGCCCTAGTAGTTCCTCAGATTCAGGAGGTCCTAGAAGCCAAAAGTTTAACCGCCTATTTAGAAGATATTATCTGGTTAAAAAAGCAGGAAGATGAAGTAAAAAAAGCCTACTTGCAGAAACATTGGAGTGGGTTACCATATTATGAACGCTTTGTGTTTACGAAATTATTGACAGGTGGTTTCCGAATTGGAGTCAGTCAAAAATTAATGACTAAGGCTTTAGCAAAGGCAACAGATTTAGATGAGGATGTATTGGCTTATAAGTTGATGGGGAACTGGGATCCTGCAACCATTAGTTTTCAAGACTTGGTTTTGGCTGAGAAAGCTGGCGATTCTGATTCAAAACCATATCCATTTTATTTAGCCTATGCCCTGGAGGATTCATTGGAGGATTTGGGTGCAGCTGCTGACTGGTCTGCTGAGTATAAATGGGATGGGATTCGAGCTCAATTGATCAAACGGAATGGACAAATTTTTCTTTGGACGAGGGGAGAAGAATTGGTCACCGATCGCTATCCAGAGTTCGAGGTGCTCAAGGAGACTTTACCTGATGGTACGGTCTTAGATGGAGAATTATTACCCTGGATTGAGGGTGATATTGGATCGTTTAATGATTTACAAAAGCGAATCGGAAGAAGGACAGTAAGTAAGAATATATTAAAACAAGTTCCAGTAATGCTTAGAGCTTATGATCTACTGGAATACAAAGGGGAGGATATTAGGCATTTGGCATTTGAACAGCGAAGAGCATATTTGGAGGAAACCTTGAAAGGACAAGCTGAGGATGTTTTAAGCATATCAGCTTCTTTGCCATTTGAGCAATGGGGCACATTGGCTAATGCAAGGGCAAAAGCTCGATTGGTGAAAAGTGAGGGACTCATGCTGAAACGCAAAGACGCACCTTATAGAGTAGGAAGGAAAAAAGGAGATTGGTGGAAATGGAAATTAGATCCATTGAGTATAGATGCTGTACTGACTTATGCCATGCGTGGACATGGAAGACGATCGAATTTATTTACGGATTACACCTTTGGTTTGTGGACGGAGAATGATGCAGGAGAGCGTATTTTAGTCACCTTTGCTAAGGCCTATTCGGGATTGACGGATGCAGAGTTCAAACAGGTGGATAAGTATATTAAGAACAATACCATTGAACGATTTGGGCCAGTCCGTAGTGTTGTGCCACATTTGGTATTTGAAATTGGCTTTGAAGGTTTAGCCCTTTCTTCTAGACATAAAAGTGGCGTAGCAACTAGATTTCCAAGAATATTGAGGTGGCGTACCGATAAGACGATTCAGGAGGCTAATTCATTAGATGATCTTAAAAAAATGATTCCCTAATGAATAGAAAGGAAGCCATACAAATAGCCACTAATTGGTTTGAGGATCAAGGATGGAAACCCGCTCCTTTTCAGAAGCAAGCTTGGACTGCCTATTTACAAGGAAAGCATGGTTTGTTGAATGCACCAACTGGTAGCGGTAAGACTTTGGCCTTATGGGTGCCCATTGTTTTGCAATTGATGATGGAGGCAAAAGGGGCTCCAATCAAGGGGCTTAAAGCCATTTGGATCACACCGCTTAAGTCCTTGTCTAATGAAATAAAGATTGCATCAGAACGCTTTGCAGACGGATTAGGCTTAGATCTTACGGTAGGTGTTCGGAATGGAGATACGAGTACCAATGAGCGTGCTAAGCAAAGACGGAATTTTCCCAACCTACTCATAACCACACCAGAATCCCTGCACTTACTTTTAGCTTCTAAGGATTACCAGCAAAAAATGAAGGGCTTAAAAGCACTTGTGGTAGATGAGTGGCATGAATTATTAGGAAGTAAGCGTGGAGTTCAAGTGGAGTTAGCCACTTCTAGATTATTGACGGTAGCCACAGATATACGGGTATGGGGAATTTCAGCAACGATTGGCAATCTGGAACAAGGTATGCAGGTTCTTTTAGGGAATCGAGCAGGTGTTGCCGATCAAGCTGTACTTGTACGGTCCAATAAGAAAAAGCAGATTGATATAAAATGCTTAACTCCAGCTTCCATGGAATCCTTTCCTTGGCGCGGGCACTTGGGTCTGCATCAAATTGATCAAGTTGCCCGAGTGATTAAGCAGTCTGTAACAACCTTGGTTTTTACGAATACTAGAGGGCAATGTGAGGCCTGGTTTCAAGCGCTATTGGAGCATTTTCCTGAATTTGCAGGTGGTATAGCTATGCATCATGGTAGTATTGAAAAGAAGATGCGTTTATGGGTGGAGCAGGCGATACGAGATGAAAAACTGCAGGTGGTAGTCTGTACCTCTAGCTTAGATTTGGGGGTAGATTTTGCTCCGGTGGAGTCTATTATTCAGATAGGCAGTCCAAAAGGAGTAGCCCGGTTTTTGCAGCGTGCCGGTCGGTCTGGTCATGCTCCTGGTAAAAAAAGTCGCATCTACTTTGTTCCGACTTATTCTTTAGAACTATTAGAGGCTAAGGCCATACGAACTGCGGTGGAGCGCGGAATTATTGAAGATCGAGCGCCTTATGAATTGTCCTTTGATGTTTTAGCGCAGTATCTAGTGACGCTGGCTGTATCAGATGGTTTTTATCCAGAACAAATATTAGAGGAAGTCCTACAGACCCATGCTTATGCACATTTGGATTTGAATGAATGGGATTGGTTGCTGAATTTCATTACAAAAGGCTCCCAAAGTATGGAGGCTTATGATGAGTTTAGGCGCGTGGAAGTTATGGAAGATGGTTTGTTTAAAGTAAATAGTAGGCGAGTGGCTATGCGCCATAGGATGCAAATTGGGACTATTGTAGGAGACGGTGAATTGCGTGTAAAGTTTGTCAAAGGGGGCTATTTGGGAAGTGTGGAGGAATGGTTTTTGTCAAAATTGGAACCTGGAGATAGCTTTGTATTTGCAGGGCGTGTCTTGGAGTTGGTGCGTATACGGGAGATGATTGCTCAGGTAAAAATTTCTAGAGCAAAGAAGCCTAAAGTAGTCTCTTGGATGGGAGGACGCATGACTTTATCAGCTCAACTGGGGGATCTATTACGAGAAGAGATGCAACATTTGAAGGATGCACCTAATTCTTGCCCTGAATTCAAAGATTTAGGGGGCTTTTTAGAACAGCAAGAGTCCATTTCTGCGATACCTAATCAAGATGAATTATTGATTGAATCTTTTGAGACGAAAGAAGGTTTTCATCTACTGATTTATACCCTGGAGGGTCGTTATGTGCATGAAGCTTTGTGTGCCTTGGTGGCTTACAGGATTTCACAACAGATGCCTATTTCGTTTTCTTTAGCGTATAATGATTATGGTTTTGAAATATTGAGTGATCAGTATGTAGACCCGCAGCAGATTGATTTTAGGGACCTGTTCAGCTTGGAACATATGTTTGAGGATTTGGTGGAAAGTATCAATGCTGCCGAGACGGCTAGGCGGACATTTAGGGATATAGCCGTAGTCTCTGGCTTAGTCTTTACAGGACCACCTGATAAACGGAAAAAAGACAAACACTTACAAAGTAGTGCTCAGATGTTTTTTTCTGTCTTTGAAGATTATGAACCGGACCATTTATTATTAAATCAAGCCTATAGTGAGGTGTATGCGTATCAGTTCCAGCAGGAACGGATGGAAAATGCCCTTCGACGGGTGGCAAAACAGCAATTGCTTTTTAAGTCTTGTTTAAAGCCAAGTCCATTTTCTTTTCCTATTATTACAGACCGATTGCGCGCTCGTATGAGTAGTGAGGAACTTAGTGATCGAATTAAACGAATGATTGCAGCGTATACCAAAGCATAATGAAAGGAACACAAACCATTCAAATCAAAGGTCATCGATTGATGCTTTTACCTACAGGTGCCTTGTATTGGCCCAAGTATAAAGCACTTTTTATCGCTGACTTACACATAGGAAAGGTAGAGCATTTCCGTAAGGAAGGTTTAGCTATTCCCGCTGCTGTTGGTGCAGAAAATTATCAAAAGTTAGATGCTGTAACTCAAGGTTTAGACGTAGAGCAATTATATTTTTTAGGGGATCTTTTTCACAGCAAGAAAAATACTGGTTGGGACCGTTTCTTTGATTGGGTGAAGCAACAAGATTTTAAGATTACGCTTATTGTTGGGAACCACGATAGGCATGATTTGAAGGCTATTCCTGAAGGTAGTTTTGAATTACTAGAAGCATTGGAATTAGAGGATGTAGTGTTTACGCATGAGCCTGTGGAAGATGCCAAAATGTTCAATATTTGTGGCCATATCCATCCGGGCTTGTTGATGAGGGGAAAAGGCAGATTAGTGGCCAAAGTGCCTTGTTTTGCGCAAGAGAAAAATCGATTGATTATACCTGCTTTTGGAGTGTTTACCGGCAATCATCCAGTGGATTTAAAGCAGATGCAAAAGGTATATATCTGTACGGGAGAGGAAGTTTTAGTAGTTAAATAAGTGTAACTATTTAAGAAATAGATATTGTGTAGTTAAATCACTAAACTTTCTTTTATGACAATGAATAAAATTGGCTCAGCCGCCCTATTTGGTATTCTATTATTGACATATTCATGTTCTTCTGATCAGCCATCCAAAACTGATCCAAATGAAGATATCGCTAACACTGCTTCAGCCATTCAAACCGCTGAAGTGGAGTATGACACCATCGTAAGTTTTGATCCAGAGACTTTTCAAGAAACGGTTACTATTGTTAAGCGTGGTAAAACAAAAGATGAAGCAAAAGAAGTAATAACTACTGCACCAGAAGCTACTTTGAATTATGTGAGTATACGAAGGGGGACGGAAAAAGATACCTTGATTGTATTCAACCCAAGCACCTATGAAGAGCTGGTTTCAATTCATGAATCAGGGACCGATATGTTGGAGCTATTGAAAGGGATAGAGGGTGATGGTTTTCATGATTTTATTATCAATACAGGAACGCAATTTGATACTATCGTTTCCTTGGATAAAGCACGTTTTCAATTGAATCGGTATTTAATTGAAAAAAACCAATAAGATTCATCAAAACAAAAAGCCCAGATTTAACTGGGCTTTTTGTTTTAGGTATGCTTTAGTTTTATTCCTCAATGACCGGGTAAGAAATATCACCCCAGTCCAAATCACTATTCTCAATCATTAATTCAATAATAGCTGGAATAAGATAGCTCAGGATTCGTTGTGCGTCTTTGACCTGAGCCCTATTCACAGAACTTTTATAAGTAGCTCCACCATGCACCAATTGATTTCGCACCACATAAAGCCGTTGAATAACTATTTGCAATAGTTCCGAAACATTGCGCCCATTTAGAAGCTTAAATGCCTTTTGCTTCTCATTTAAAAAGGCTTTCTCCCAATCTATTTCCTTACCTTTTTGAGCCTCCCAAAATGGTTTGAAGGCAAACTTGTTATCAATCAATATGCGTATTGGACCTGAGAATTTATCCCAAAGAATATTGTATAGCATATCCTGTTTGTCAATGGCGCTAAGTTGATTGGTAAAATGGGCAAAGCGATCTCTTTCTTTCTTCTCTAAGGGGTTGATTTCAGTAGTTCCATAACAAGCATTAAAAGCTATCCAATAAGTGATAAAAGAAATATCGGGATCTGTCTCCTGAGCTTTAGCCGCTTTATACCAGCTTATAGCTCTATGAAGTCTGATGCTTGAACTTTCTGGTATAACTTCTGGATGAGATTTAAGTTTTTCCTTGAGTTTTTTAGGACTTTTCATAGACTGGGTATTGATTAATTAGAGTGCCTAATTTATGTTTTTTTGATTATTTTGATGGATATCTGGTATGAATCTTTATAAATAACACCATGAGGCACATTTATCTATTGATTTTGATGGCATTATTTACTTCATGTGAACCAACTCAATGGTTGACAGAGGAGTTGATTATCGAAACTTCTTGCCAAGAAGGTGGAGAACCCAATTTAATGAAAAGTCCTAACGGCGAGATTATCTTATCTTGGATTGAATATTTAAATGATACCACATCCGCGCTCCGGTATGCTAGCTTAGAAGGAGATACTTGGAGTGCTTCTACCGAGATTGCTGTTGGTGATGATTGGTTTGTTAATTGGGCAGATTTTCCAGCTATGGCTCGAAATGGGTCTCATATGATTGGGCATTGGTTAGCTAAAAGTTCAGCTGGAACCTATGATTATGATGTTACAGTGAGCCAATCGATGGACGGAGGAGCTACTTGGTCAGCCGGAGAGGTTTTACACAAAGATTCTATTTCGGCAGAACATGGATTTGTGAGTATGATACCTATGGATGAAGGAGGATTTGCTTTGACCTGGCTGGATGGAAGAAATACTAAGATAGCTTCAGAGACACCTTCGGACGAGCATGGGCACGGACATGGAGGAGCTATGAGTTTAAGATATACAGAGATAGACGCGAGTGGGCAAATTCAGCCATCAGTAGAATTGGATGCAAGAATATGTGACTGCTGTCAAACGGATATGGCCATGAGCACTAATGGCCCAGTAGTAGTATATCGAGACCGAAGTGAAAAGGAAATTAGAGATATATACATCACTCGAAGAGTGGATGGGAAATGGTATGATCCGAAACCTGTTTATCAGGATAATTGGGAGATTGCTGGCTGTCCGGTGAATGGTCCTGCTTTAGATGCAAAGGGAGAAACACTGATTGTGTTCTGGTATAGTATGGATGATGGTACACCTGTACTTAGATATTCTTGGTCAACAGATGGGGGTGAATCATTTGGAGCTATGATGCAATTGGAGGTGGATGCACCTTTAGGTCGAGTAGACGTAAAACTCATAGATGAAGAACAGGCCATATTAGTTTGGATGGAGCAAAATGGAGCGGAGGGAAGCTTAATCATGGGACAAAAAGTGAATTCAGATGGCCAAGTGTTCGAAGCCATGCCACTGGTTAAAAGCAAAGCCGCAAGACAAGCAGGATTCCCTCGAATGGTTATAGATAAGGATAGATTGGTGCTTTCTTGGACCAATACAGCAAGCGAAAATACTAGAATTGAAACTAAGGTGTATCAGTTGTTGTAGTAAGCTTTTACTCGTTATTCTTACTCGGCCATTCAATAGCTTACAAAAATATTACCACTCGTATTTTTCTGATGTGAATTTTTAATGGTAAATTATCGTAATTCAAAGCAAATGCATTGAGTCAATTGTAAACCATTAACTATTACTATTTATGAAAAAAATATACTGGCTATTCGTCTTACTCTGCCTGAGTTGGAGTGCTATGGCACAAATGGGGCATGAGGATCCATTAAAACAATCCGTTATTCAATCCGTCAATGATCAATACAATGCGCTTACTGATCTTAGTGATCGTATTTGGGCTTATGAGGAAATTGCGTTCAGAGAAACAAGGTCTGCATCAGATTTGATGGCTTATGCGAAGGAGCAAGGGTTTAAAGTGACTGCTGGAATAGGTGGAATGCCTACTTCATTTATAGCAGAATATGGTTCTGGAGAACCCGTTATAGGTATTCTGGGAGAGTTTGATGCTTTACCTGGTCTATCTCAAAATTCTGTACCACATAAATCACCCTTAAATGAAGGTGGAGCAGGTCATGGCTGTGGCCATAATTTATTTGGTGTTGCATCCCTTGGTGCTGCTACTGCTATCAAAGATCTAATTGAGTCTGGTGATATACAAGGTACTGTACGATTTTATGGTTGCCCAGCTGAGGAAAAATTCTTTGGAAAACTATGGATGGTTCGCGCAGGTGTGTTTGATGATGTGGACGTAGTGATGGATTGGCATCCTGGAGGAGAAACTAAAGTAGGTGTGCAAAGTGGCTTGGCCTTAGTGGATTTTATTGTGGAGTATTATGGGCAGGCTGCTCACGCTTCAGGAGATCCTTGGAATGGCCGTGATGCTTCTGATGCCCTGGAGTTATATACCACTGGGATCAATTACTATCGCGAACATGTAAAACCAAGTGTGCGTATTCATTATGATATACAAAATGCTGGAGAAGTTGTGAATGTAGTACCTGATTATGCGCGTGTATGGACTAGAGTAAGAGATACCAAGCGAGATGGAATGGTAGAGGTTTGGAAGCAAGTAGAACGCATTGCAGAAGGAGCATCCATCATGGCCAATGTAGACTACAAGATTACTTTGGTATCGGGTATCCATGAGGTATTGGTGAATCGAACTGGAGCAGCAGCCTTACAATCCAATTTAGAATTTTTAGGTCCTATTACTTATACCGATGAGGAACAAGAATTTGCCAAAAAGATTCAGCTTGCTACAGAAAAGCCTCAGGTCGGCATTAAATCGGAGATTAATCCAATGGAAGAGACCTTAGAGCACCCAAGAGGTGGTTCAACGGATGTGGGTGATGTTAGTTATGTGGTTCCGGTGATTCGTTTAAGAGCAACGACAGCTCCTAGTGGTACACCTTGGCATAGTTGGGCTGTGACTGCTTGTGGTGGTATGTCTATTGGTCACAAAGGGATGGCCTATGCTGCAAAAGCCTTATCCATGACTATGGTGGATTTATTTGAATCGGAGCAATTACGTGAAGAGGTTAAAGCAGAATTTAGAGAACGTAAAGGGGATTACGTGTATAAGCCCATTATACCTGATGGTCCTCCGCCAATTGATTCTAAGTACTAATACGGAGTAGAAAAAAGTCGATAAGTTTAATCTTATCGACTTTTTTATTAGCTAAAATTTTAAATGTTTCATAACAATCTATTTGAGCGCTTAAGTTGTTTAGAGTAGAATAATTTGAACAAAATAAATGTATGAAAACAGTATTACACAAAGCAGAAACGCGCGGACATGCTAACCATGGTTGGTTAGATTCTCATCACACCTTCAGTTTTGCTGGGTACTATAACCCAGAGCGTATGAACTTCGGAGTACTTCGAGTACTTAATGACGATGTGGTTTCCGGTGGAATGGGTTTCCCTACTCATCCGCACCAGAATATGGAAATCATTTCCATCCCTTTAGAAGGAGATTTGCAGCACAGAGATAGTATGGGTAATGTAGCTGTGATTAAAGCGGGAGATGTTCAAGTAATGAGTGCTGGTACAGGTGTAGAGCATAGTGAGTACAATAAAAATCAAGATAGCCTGGTACGCTTTTTACAAATTTGGGTCTTTCCACGCGAGCGTAATGTTACGCCAAGGTATGACCAAATCACTTTAGAAAAAGGTCAGGCTACCAATACTTTTCAACAAATTCTATCTCCAGATCCAGCAGATGAAGGGGTATGGATTAATCAGGATGCCTGGTTTTCAATAGGGGAACTCGAAGCAGGGCATGAGCAGTCTTATACTATTAAAAAAGATGGAAATGGGGTATACGTTTTTGTTCTAGAAGGTTCCGTCGAAATAAATGGAGAACAGCTAGACCGTAGAGATGGATATGGTGTTTGGGATGCAGCTGGTTTTGATGTAAAAGCTTCTCAAGATGCTCGCGTCTTGTTGATGGATGTACCCATGAATTAAATGCGCACCTTTTACAGGTTAAAAGGTCTTTTATAGGAATTAATTTGCATCTGTTTTGATTATAATATTAAAATCATTGCAGATGCAGTTTAATGAAACTATGGAACAAAACCCTAAAGCAAAATTACTTCAACCTGTTTGGGGGAGTAAATTCTTTCGAAGGGATGTACCTGCAGCTATTATCTATGACTTAGATGCCATCCAGCATCAAGTCAATCAACTTAAACAAGTCTTTCCTACCGCTTTTCATGCCCTTTCTATAAAAGCTAATCCGCTACCGAGTATCTTGAAACCCTTAAATCAAGCTCAAGTGGGTTTGGAGGCTGCTTCTATTGGTGAAGTATACTTGGCTATGAAATCAGGTTATGAAGCCAATCAAGTGGTCTTTGATTCTCCTGCTAAAAGTGTAGAAGATTTAGAGTTTGCATTGGCTGCGGGAGTTGTGATTAATGCGGATAATCTATTAGAATTAGAACGAATTGATGCCCTATATAAGGAGCTGGGAAGTAAATCG
>CAJXMP010000060.1 GCA_913056515.1 uncultured Lewinella sp. | reverse complement strand
CAGACTCATTATGCATCCTACAGATGCTGATATTTTGTTTGCTGCTACAACAAATGGTCTGTACCGTACAACGAATGGAGGCACTTCATGGACACAAATCAATACCAATAACTATCAAGATCTAGCCTTCAAGCCAGGAGATCCCAATACGGTTTATGCCGTTAATGATAAATTCTATAAAAGTACCAATGGAGGAACTTCATTTAGTCAAATAACGGCTGGTTTGCCGCCAGATAATGAAGTAAACAGATACAAGATTGGTGTTTCTGCTGATGAGCCCAACTATGTATACATTGTTTGTGGTAAGCAAGGTGATTCTACATTTAAAGGGATGTATCGCTCAACAAATTCTGGCAATTCATTCTCGCTTCAAGCCAATAGTCCAAATATTTTTGGATATTCTCAGGATGGATCAGATAGTGCAGGTCAGAGTTGGTATGATTTAGCTATTGTGGTGGATCCAAATGATGCGAATACCATGTGGGTAGGAGGCGTTAATATTTGGAAATCTACAGATGGAGGTGTGACTTATTTTCCGCAAACACATTGGGTATATCCCAATAATAATGGATATACCCATGCTGATATTCATTATTTACAGATGTATAATGGATCAATATATGTAGGAAGTGATGGTGGAGTGTTTATCTCCTCTGATGGAGGAAATACGTGGACGGATAAAACTTTAGGGATTCAAATTACTCAATTTTATAGAATCAGTACTTCTCAATCCAACCCAGATAAGGTGATAGGAGGTACCCAAGATAATGGGACCAATTTATATGGTGGAAGTTTAAATTGGACACATGTTGTTGGAGCAGACGGTATGGAGTGTATCATTAATCCATCTAATGATAATATCGTTTATGCTTGTATACAAAATGGATCTATCCGAAAGTCTACTAACGGTGGTAATACTTTCACTGCCATGTTTAATCCAGGTCAGGTGAATGAGACAGCGGCTTGGGTAACGCCTTATGTATTAGATCCGGACAACTTGGATCATATTTATGTGGGTTATACAGAGCTATATAAATCAACCAATGCAGGAGGTAGTTTTACTCAGATTAGTAATCTAAATAATTCTACACCATTGAATCATATTCATATCGCAGAAGCAGATTCAGATGTGATTTATTTGGGTAGAAAGCAGAATATTTTAAAATCCACTGATGGTGGAGTGACCTTTTCAACTGTTACTGGAAATCTTCCAAATAAAAACATCACTGGGATTATAACTGATCCCACGGATGCTAATAGGGTATGGGTTTCTATTTCTGGCTATTTGGGTGGCAGTAAGGTCTTTTATTCTTCCACTGGTGGTGGGAGTTGGACAAATTTATCCACAGGTCTTCCAAATATTCCTGCTAATTGTTTAATGTATAGACCAGGGTCCAATGATGAAATTTATGTTGGAACAGATGTCGGGGTTTATTATTTGACTGGTAATGCTGGTAGCTGGCAATTGTTTGGACTTGGTTTGCCCAATGTGGTTGTTCGAGACTTAGAATATACAGGAGGTGTTGAGCGAATGCGTGCAGGTACTTATGGAAGAGGATTGTGGGAAATAGATTTACCAGATAATTGTTTGACAGATATTACTCCTCCTACAATCAATTGTCCCAACTCTGTACCTGTTTATTACCCTACTCCAAGCAATACTTGTGATCAACTCGTTACTCTGCCACCTTCAACGGCAACGGATAATTGTGATAATGACCCAGATTTGAGTTGGAGATTTATTGAGACAGATATTTCAGGCGTGCCACTTTCGGGGGCAGTGTATTCGCCTTATTATACAGCGAGTAACTATACTTTTGATGTAGGTTATTATACTATTGACTGGAAAGCTGAAGATGATTCAGGGAATTCAACTAATTGTGATTATCAGATCGAGATTAGAGATGTATTTGATCCTCAGCCAAATTGTATCAACGAGGTAGCACTTTTAGATGCTATGGGGCAAGTTCAGGTTACTGTTGGTCAAGTGAGTTCAGGCCCTACTGATAATTGTGCTATCAGTCAGGTAGTGCTTGGCACATCTCAATTGGATTGTGCAGATTTAGGGCCAAATAACATCAATGTATTAGCTTTAGATGTCAATGGTAATGCAGCCAGCTGTAATGCTGTATTAACCGTTGCAGACCAGCTAGTGCCAGAAGCCATTTGTGTGCCAAGCCTTACAGTAGGTTTAAATAATGGATCAGTAACTATATCAACTGCACAAATAGATGCAGGTTCTTATGATAATTGTAGTATTGTTTCCAGCAGTATAGATCAGACCACTTTTGGTTGTGCAGATTTGGGCCTTAATATCGTAACGCTCGAAGTATTCGATCAAAGTGGTAATTCAAATACTTGTGTTACGGAATTAATTGTAGAAAGTTTCCTTCCAGTGGTGGCTCTATGTCAGGATATTACTGTTTTTCTGAATGATGTAGGTACTGTAGTTGTAGATCCTGCGCAGGTTGATAATGGCTCCAGTTGTGATTGTGGTAATATTGCCTTTAGTTTAGATATGGACACTTTTGATTGTGCGGATCTTGGTCCTAATGATGTGGTTCTTACTGTATCAGATGGTTTAGGGGGCTCTGAAACTTGTACAGCAGTTATTACTGTTGAAGACGCTATCCCTCCATTTATTCAGTGTGTGAATAGTACTACTTTAAGTGTCGATATAAATGGAGAAGTGCAAGTAGATGCTGCTAGTTTAGTTACTAGTGTTTTTGAAAATTGTTCTGCAAGTTATGTATCTAATCCAGTAGATTTTGATTGCTCTGCTATGGGTAGCAATGGTGTTGAAGTTACTGCGACAGATCCTTCTGGGAATACAGGTACTTGTAACACAACAATTACAATTACAGATGATATTGCTCCAGAAGCAGTTTGTATTCCAGCATTAACCATAACATTGAATGCTGACGGTACATATAACTTAACGACTGATGAGGTTGATGACGGATCATTAGATAATTGTGGTTTGATTTCAAGTTCATTGAGTTCTTCCGTATTTGACTGTGATGATATTGGGACGAATACCCTTACTTTATTTGTCGTAGATCCAAGTGGCAACTCGGCTAGTTGTGACTTTGATTTAACTGTTGCAGATGGCTCGGTTCCTGAAATGCAATGTCAAGATGTATCTATAGCCCTAGATGATCAAGGAGTGGCTGTTATTACTCCAAATGATATTAATAATGGATCATTAGTTGCATGTGGGTCAATCAGTTATAGTATAGATATAAGCACCTTTGATTGTGCAGATTTAGGACCAAATATAGTGGTTTTAACAGGTACTTCTGATACAGGGGCTAGTGAAAGCTGTTCCTCTTTAGTGACTATTGTGGATGATCTTGCACCTGTAGTCAGTTGTCAAAATAATATTAATTTCTCCTTGGACAACAATGGAGATCTAGCTATTAATACTGCTGATATAGTTGACCAGCTTACGGACAATTGTGATGCTAATCCAATACTAACACTAGATCAGACTACCTTTAATTGCGCAGATCTTGGTTCAACTTCAGTTGTATTAACTGCCACTGATAGTGAACAGAATTCCAGTTCATGTACAAGTGCTATCACTATTGTGGACGATTTATCGCCGGTATTAGTCTGTTCAGATTTAACGGTTGAATTAGATTCCACTGATCAAATCATTGTAAATGCAGATCAAATCGTTACTTCAGTATCGGACAATTGTGATTTAGATCCAACTTTTTTCCCTGCTGCTATAGGCTTTACCTGTGACGATATAGGCCAAAATTCAATTGAAATAACTGCTACGGATGCTTCAGGAAATGGAACCTTATGTGAAGCCAACATAATGGTTACACCAAATACAACACCTGTTGCAAATTGTGTAGATGCTTTAACGGTTAATCTAGACGAAAATGGAGTGGGTAGTCTTGATATCTTAGATGTTGATGCTGGTTCATATACTGGTTGTGAATCTGTACAATTGAGTTTGGATATTGCTGAGTTTGATTGCTCCCATGTTGGAGCAGACCAAGTGGTAACTTTACTTGCTAGCAATAATAGTGGAGGACAAGCAACTTGTACAGCTATCATAACAGTAGTAGATGACTTAGCACCAATATTGGAATGTACTTCCATAGAAGTGGCATTAGATAACAATGGAGAATATAATGTAACACCAGAAGAATTATTGGCTTCTGCTTCAGATAATTGTTCCAATATTACCTTTACTTCCTCCTCAGTCTTAATGGATTGTGATTCTATTGGATTTAAAATCATCGAAGTAGTAGGGGAAGATGACAGTGGTAATACTGCTTCTTGTTTGGGATTTGTAACTGTATCAGAAAACATTCCACCAGTTGCTATTTGTATGGATATAGAAGTGGAATTAGATGCTGATGGTATGGTTACTTTGGATCCAAATGTAATTGCAGGCGCATCTCAGGATAATTGTGGTTCCGTTTCATTAGAGATAGTAGGAGAGGATACCTTTGATTGTGCTGTGAGTGGAACGGTTCAGACCGTTAGTATTCTTGTAGAGGATACATCTGAAAATGTTGCTGTATGTGAAGCAAGTGTGAGTTTTGTGGATAATATTAGTCCCAATGCAGTTTGTCAATCCACTGAAGTGTTTATTCAGGGAGGTGGTATGGTAGAATTGGATCCCATACTATTTGATGGAGGATCTGATGATAATTGTACGGGGCTTCAATTTAGTGTTGCTCCAGCTAGTTTTAATTGTGACGATTTAGGTACTCAAACGATAACATTGACTGCTACGGATGAAGGTGGTAATAGTGACGACTGTTCAGTAGACATTACTATTTCGGACAATGATAATCCAATAGCAGAATGTGCGGATAATACTACGGTAGAATTAGAGGATGATGGTAATCTCACCTTAGACATAGATGATGTTTATGCCGGTAGTGGATTGTCTTGTAATGGAGTAGATTATTTCATAGAACCAGCTCAGTTTGATTGTACGGATATTGGATCTCCAACGCTGGTTACTTTGGGGTTAGTTGGAGCTAATAACGATACAACTACCTGCAGTACTACACTGTCTGTATTAGATGTTACGAAACCTGAAGCGGTATGTGAAACAGTGGATGTAGCTCTTACCGATGGACCTGAATTAACGATATTACCTGAAACAATAGCTGGGAATTCTAGTGATGTTTGTAGTGATTCTATCTATTACCAATTGGATTCATTGGTGTTGACTTGTGAGGATATTGGTACTTCTATTATTCCTATTATCGTGGTCGATATCTCAGGGAATTTTGATACCTGTTCAGCTACCATTCATTTGATTAATGAAGCAGAACCTATTGCCGTTTGTAATGATACAGAGACTTACTTAGATGAGAATGGTGATGCTAGTATAAGCTTGGATGATGTTACTTCAAATGCAACGGATGCTTGTGGAAATGAAGTGAATGTAGCCTTATCCCTGTCACAGACAACGTTTAATTGTGAAGATGTAGGTTTGCCTCAAGAAGTAGAACTGGAAGTTGTGGATCAAAACAATGGGAATTCGGCAACTTGTCTATCCCTTGTAACAGTAATAGATACCCTTCCGCCCGTGATTACTTCTGTAATTGATACAGTTCCATTCGTATATGACGGTGTTGAAACAGTATCTTTCTCTGGGGGTAATTTTAACGTGATGCATACCGATAATTGTGAGCCGGGTAATTTTGTTGTGAAGCGAAATACAGGAGCTTGTGGAGATGGTTTATTTAATCCATTCATAGAATTTTGTGTAGAAGATTTAGACGGAATTTATCCTGTTACGCTTAGACAGTTTGACGGAAATGGCAATTATGTTGATATTATCGTTTATGTAGAATTGGATAATTTATTAGTGGCAACTAATGAAATTAAAATCAATGCACCGGATATCTTCTGTACTCCAAATCCATTCATGGAATCAACTGTTTTGAATATTCAGTTAGAGGAGCAGACAGATATTCAAATCAATGTCTATGCACTGGATGGTAAAACGGTGTTTAGTTCAAATAGGAAACTCGAATCAGGAGATCAGAATATACCAATTGATCTAGAAAGTCAAAGCAGTGGACTTTACATCTGCCATGTGCAGAGTCTTCACTGGGAGACCAGTATTAAATTGATAAAAGGGAAATAAAAAAGGGGAGCCATTAGCTCCCCTTTTTTTAATCTTTTTATTTGACTAAAGTCATCTCTTTGATTAAGTGCTCGGCACCTGCATATTTATCAATGATAAAAAGGATGTATCTAGCGTCCACCATTATATTTCGGCAGATAGCAGGATCATAGTTAATATCACTCATGGTTCCTTCCCATGCCCTGTCAAAGTTCAATCCAATTAAGTTTCCATTGGCATCAATAGCTGGTGAACCAGAATTACCACCTGTGGTATGGTTAGAAGCGATAAAGTTCACTGGAAGTTTACCGTTTTCTGCGGCATAGTCTCCATAATCTTTTTTATTATGCAAATGAATCAATTTGGTTGGAACATCAAATTCATAGTCTCCTGGTACGTATTTCTCCATTACACCATCCAAATAAGTATGCGTCCCATAATAAACGGCATCTTTAGGATAATATCCTTTGACTTGACCATAGGTTACGCGCATGGTGCTATTGGCATCAGGGAAGAATCGCTTATCTGAAAAAACTTCTAATTGAGCCTCCATATATGTTCTTTGCAAATCAATTGCTCGATCATTATACTTCTTATAGTAGGGCTCAACTGTTGTTTTGAACGGGTTGTTTAATTTCTGGTAGAATTTAAGCATTTCATCTGTTTGGATAGCTGCTATGGCCTCTTCTGCTGGTAGAGCAAGTATTACCTCTAATTGCTCAAAATTTGTAAGCTGTGAACTCTTGTATAGGGCCTTTGCGAAAGCATTAGCTTGTTCTTTGGTTTTCCCTATGATAGGCATCAGCTCCTGATCTAAGAATTTTCCAGGTACTTTTTCAAAGTATAAGTTTATTAATGCGGCAAAAACTTCAGCCTCGACTTCTTCATCGTAATTCTTATACTGCCCTTGGAGATAATTTAATAATCTTCCTTTAAAGGATTCATAAGCTTCAGGGCCATCCGTTTCATACAAGTTCGCTAAACGGTCCATATAATACGCCACATTCAACATAAGGGTGTTTCTCCCTGTCAATTCACTGTGGTAAGCATTGACTTCAGCGTAAGGCTGCAGCTGCGCATATGTTTCATTTAATTCAGCTAAAAGCGTTCCATACTTAGTAAGCCACTCTTGGTTGGTCTCTAATCGACTTTGGAAATCCTGCTCATAGGCTGACTTTTTGGCAACAGCTTTGGATCGCTCTAACCCTTGCATTTCTCCAATCCATTTTTTCCAATAATTGGCAATACTTGCAAATTTGGAAGCGTATTTAATTTTAGTGGCTTCATCTGAACGCATGTATTTATCCATTACTTTTAGTGCTACATCTCGCATAGCCACTCTTGCTGGATCCACTACCTTAGCTGTTTGAGCTACTGCAGACGCTGGAAGATATTCGTTGGTCCTTCCTGGGAATCCAAATACCATCGTGAAGTCACCTTCTTCGGCTCCAGAGATATTTATTGGAAGATAGTGCTTAGGTGTATAAGGAACATTATCCTCGCTATATGCAGCTGGGTTATTGTTCTTATCGGCATAAATTCTAAACAAAGAAAAATCTCCTGTATGCCTAGGCCAAACCCAATTGTCTGTATCTGCGCCAAATTTACCAATACTAGATGGAGGAGCACCTACCAATCTAACGTCAGGGTAGGAGATGGTATAAAAAGCATAGTATTGATTGCCTGCATAAAAGGCTTTAACCTCTAATTCCTCGAACTCTCCTAAACTTACTTTTTCTTTAAAGATTTTAAGGTTTTCACTAATTTTTTCATTTCGAGCTTCTAGACTCATGTCATCAGTGACCCCGTTAGTAGCATAGGCTGTTACATCTTCAATTTTATTGATGAATTTTACATACAGGCCAGGGTTAGGCAGCTCTTCTGCTCGATCCATTGCCCAAAATCCATCGTCTAGGTAGTTGTCTTCAACCGTTGAGTGGGATTGAATTTGTCCATAACCACAATGGTGGTTTGTCAACACTAGACCTTGTGCAGAAATTACTTCTCCGGTACAGAATCCTCCGAAATGCACAATAGCATCTTTAAGGCTTCCTGTATTGACATCATAAATATCCTGAGCACTTATTTGCATACCCAAGGACTGCATTTCTTCTTCATTTAATTCTGCTAGGAGGTTGGGTAACCACATGCCTCCATTACTCTGACCTATACATATAGTTGCCAGGCATACGAGTAAAAAACTATTGATTATTCTCATCATAAAAATTTTTCTAATTGAAAATAGTAAAAGCAATATTGATTTCGTTTAAACCGGTGTAAAATTCTATGGTTTATTCAAAATCCTCATCAATGGCCATACAGGCGCCTGCTAGTTCACTTCTAGCATGTAAATCACCAACTTTAGTAGCAATTTCTATACCTTTCTTATAGGTACTGATTGCTTTTTCTAATTGGCTTTGTACTTCATAAAGTTTCCCTAAGTGATAATAAACGCCAACATAATCCTCATCGGTTTGAATGAGTAACAGATAATAATGTAGCGCTTTATTCCAGTCCTTTTGGGATTGGTGCTCTTTGCCTAAAGCGAATAACACAAAGGTGTCCTCTGGACTTTCTTGATGCATGTCTAATAACATCTGGATTCTATCGGTCATTATTGCGCTTGTTTAATGCTTAATTGGATACGTTTTCTGTTCAAGTCAACATCTGTAACTTTTACTTGGACTTTTTGCTGTAATTTCACTACATCACTTGGGTTATCAATGAATTTGTCAGCCAGCTCTGAAATATGTACTAAACCATCTTGCTTGACTCCAACATCTACGAATGCTCCGAATTTAGTGATATTAGTTACTATACCAGGCAAAATCATACCAATATTTAAATCCTCCATAGTATGGATTCCTTTTGCAAATTCGAAGGGTTGAGCTTCGCCTCGAGGATCTAAGCCAGGTTTTTCTAGTTCCTGTAAGATGTCTTTTAAAGTCGGTAATCCTACTTCCTCCGTACAATATTTAGCTAAATCGATTTGCTTCCGTTGATCGGCCTCCGTAATTAAGGTTTGAACCGTACATCCAAGGTCTGAAGCGATTTGCTTCACTAAATCATATCTTTCCGGGTGGACTCCAGTATTATCCAAAGGATTTCTAGCTGCTTTAACCCTTAAGAATCCAGCAGCCTGTTCAAAAGCTTTGGCTCCCATTCTTGGGACTTTCTTTAAAGCTGCTCTAGACGGAAAGTCTCCATTTTCAGAGCGATAATCTACAATATTTTGGGCTAGGGTAGGACCCAGTCCAGAAACATGGGTTAACAAATGCTTAGATGCGGTATTAATATTGATTCCAACTTGGTTAACGCAACTTTCAACTACTCGATTAAGACTTTCTTTGAGTTTGGTTTGATTTACATCATGTTGGTATTGTCCAACTCCTATTGATTTGGGGTCAATTTTAACTAATTCGGCTAATGGGTCCATTAATCGTCTTCCTATGGATACTGCACCACGCACTGTAACGTCTTGATCTGGGAATTCTTCTCTAGCTATGGGTGAGGCAGAATAGATGGATGCACCACTTTCATTGACTAAAAAGATTTGAGTGGACCTAGAAATGGGGCTTTGTTTAAGTAAATCCATGGTTTCCCTTGATGCTGTTCCATTCCCAACTGCAATAGCTTTTACTTGGTGTTTTTGAATTAAAAATTCTATTGTTTTTATCGCTTCCTGACTTCTATTCTGAGGAGGGTGCGGGTATATCGTATTATTTTCAAGCAAATCTCCATTAGCCGAAAGAACGACTAATTTACAACCTGTTCTAAATCCTGGGTCTAGCCCTAAAACAGCTTGTTGACCAAGCGGGGCTGCTAGGAGTAGTTGTCTAAGGTTGTCTGTGAAAACTTCTATAGCATCCTCATCTGCTTTTTCTTTGGCTAAATTCCTGAATTCAGTTTCAATACTAGGACAAAGTAATCGCTTATATGCATCTTCTAGAGCTTCAAATACCTCATCAGCTGCTTGAGTATTGGTTCGGCAAACCAATCGCTCTAATTTATGGATCGTTTGTTCTTCATCTGGTGCAATGATAACGCGTAAAAATCCTTCTTCTTCACCTCTTCTAATAGCTAATAATCTATGCGAAGGAATTTTGTTTAGTTTTTCTTCAAAGTCAAAATAGTCTCGATATTTTGCTCCAGCTTCTTCCTTTCCACGGGCAACTTTTGATTTGATAGTTGCGTATCTAGTAAATGCTTGACGTACTTTATTTCTAAGCTCTTGATCTTCATTCAACCATTCTGCAATTATATGCCTAGCTCCCTCTAAGGCTTCTTCAATGTCTTTTACTTGTTCAGAGATATAGGTCTTTGCTAGGTCTTCTACTTGATCATGTTTTTGGAGAAAAAATATTTTAGCTAAGGGTTCTAGACCTTTTTCTTTAGCTATCGAACCTTTGGTTTTTCTTTTTCGCTTGTAGGGTAGGTATAGATCTTCCAGATGTGTTGGGTCAAAACAGTTCGTTATACTGGCTTGGAGTTCAGGACTTAATTTCCCTTGTTCCTCTATAGATTTAAGGATGCTTATTTTTCTTTTATCTAAATCGTCGTACTTATTTAATGCTTTTTGAATTGACTCAATTTGCACCTCATCCAAAGACCCCGTTGCTTCTTTTCTATATCGAGCTATAAATGGAATAGTTGCGCCTTCTTCAAGTAGTTTTTGAGTGTTTTGAATTTTGCTTATGGGTAGATTAAGTTCCGCACTAATTCTGCTTAAATGGTTACCTGTCATGAATGCTTTGATTTATTGAATTCAAAGGTATCAAATTTAGATTTTTGGCGAAATCAAATGCTTATAAAATAATATTCAGGCTGTTAAATATTTTACTCAACCAGTAATTTCTTAGCTATAGTAGATATATAAAAAAAGAGACCGACAAATAACTGCCGATCTCTCCTTTTCGTATGATTTGAAAAAATTAATTTTCAGATACAGGTCTTGGGAATTGAACCCAAACATCATCACCTGGGCGATCAATTGGAATTTCACTTAATCTATTCCATCTTCTCATATCTACCCATCTGTGACCAAGGCCATAAAGTGAAAGCTGACGTTGAACTAGGATCTCATCCATTAATTCAGCATCAGATGTTCCACCAGCATAAGCTGCTAAACCATTAGCTGTACGTATAGCATCAATAGCTGCAACAGCTGCTCCATTGTCGGAACCTACATTAGCTTCCGCTTGAATAAGGATTAATTCCTCATTCGTGATGTAAGGTACATTATCATCAAGCGATGTAAATACTAGTACATCATTATCTCCAGTTAGACCATCTAAACTGATAGATTCTCTAGACTGTATTTTTGCTGCTCTAGCGTCTGCTGGATCAACAAGACTTGCCCAACTTGGGTGTGCTATAATACCATCAGAGTTTCCTGGAACACGATATAATTCATTTGCAAAATCACCTGCTGCATTAGCATAGTATCTTGCTGGACCTCCACTTAACGGATTACTATCGTCAATGAATGAATTAGATAAGTGGTTTAAAGCTCCACTCATGTCACCTGCATATAGTGCAATTCTAGCTGCAAGACCTCTATTGAAAGTCGAGAATGATGCAGGGGTATCGAATCCTGCAAGTCCACTAGATAATTCAAAGCGGAAGCTGGACCCAGCGTTACCTAAATCTGTATTCGCTTCATCCAAAAGATTCTCAATGTACGCTAGGGCATCGGTGTAACTTACAAATGGACCTAAATTTTCAGGATCAGCTACATCAACACGAATACCATTTTCATATTGTAGGTTTAATGCCAAATGCAATTCATAGGCTTGCATGGTTTTGGCAAATCCTAGGTAACCATTAACCTCTTCTGCAGATAGAGGAGCTGTTGTACTAGCCAATGCTTCAATTAATAGATTAGCAGCTTTTACTGTTCTATATCTACCACCATACGGTCTAGTTCCATAGAAACCTGCATTATCTAATTGAGATTCTCCTTTTCCAAGTACCTCACCCGTATAACGCGGATCAGATCCTGTAAAGAACCAATAATCTCTACCTACAATGGATACTACATCATAGTAGAATCCTACCTCACTTCTAGCAAGGTCTTCAATACCTGTAACTAAGGCATTAAGCTCAGGAATAGAAGCATCCTGAGTAACGTCTCCCTGCGCAGGATCGTTAGGGTTTGCGATAGGCTCAATTTCGCAGGAAACCACGAAAAGTCCAATAGCAAACATCAATAATATATTTATCTTTTTCATTATTCTCTTATTTAGAAGTTAGCTCTAATGTGGAAGTTAACACGCTTCGCAGATGGGAATGGTGTTACTTCTACACCTGTTGATAGACCACCAGAACCGAAGTTGGACACTTCTGGATCATAAGAGTCATATTCAAAGATGTTAATCAAGTTTGTACCAGATACTCCAAGTGTAAGTGTACCAGTATCTCCTAATGAAACAGGAAGCTTGTAGTAAGCACCGATTTCTCTTAAGCGAATATATCCAGCATCTTGGATGTATGGAGCTGTACTAGCACCTAATAAACTTAGACGATAATCACCATTGTTTAGTGTGCCACTTGGATCTAAGTCAGTATCATCATAATCGTGCGTAGTTTCATTCAAGTCGAATAAAAGTGCAGATAGGTTGATGTTCTCACCTCCTTGTTTCCAGTGTAACAACCAATTGATTTCTAAATCACCGAAAGATAATCCATTGAACCAAGACATTTGGAAATCTGGTTCTGCATCACCATAAACGAAAAGACCATCCTCATCAGCAGCATCTGGATCATCTGTCACACCAATAATTTCGGTAGGAGAGTGTCCTTCCTTAATTCTAAATTGGCCTAAGAAATCAGCGAATCCACCAGTAGTATATGATGGAATACTAAGTTCAGTCACTGTAGCACGGTTTTGCCACCAAGATAGACGAGCGAACCAAGTCATGTCCTCATTCTGGATAATGTTAGCATTAAGGCCTAATTCAACACCTCTGTTCTCTAGTGATGCACCATTAGTTACCTGAGACGTAAATCCAGACGACGTAGGTACATCAGCTCTTAAGATCAAGTCGTCTACTCGCTTAATGTAGTAGGTTGCATCAAATAAGATCTTATTATCTAAGAATCCTACATCAAAACCCATTTCTAACTCTGTCTGACGCTCTGGTGTAATGTTCGGATTACCGTATAGATTACTTGGTACGTAACCTGGCCTTCCTTCTAGTGCAACCTGATTGTATAGAGAATATTTATCTAAGAACTCAGGAGTTTTAGAAGATTGACCATATGCGGTACGAACTTTTAAGTTACTAAGTCCTGGAAGATCCGTCATCTCATGGATGTTCGCAGCCAATGATGCCTTAGGATAAAGGAATAATTGGTTTGGATCACCATTAAGAGAAGACTTATCACCTCTTAGACCAACTGTTGCAATGATTTGATCATTATAATTCAATTCTTCCTGAACAAAGAATCCTTTGTTTTGTGAAATCTCTCTGTACTGCGTACCACCGATTTCAACACCTTGGTCTACATTAGTTAAGGTATTTACAAAATCAAATGACTCTGTAAGTAGTGTGTTACGATCATAATCATCGTAAGTAACACCTGCCTGCGTTCTAGAAAGCAGTCCATTGCTAAAGTTTCTTGTATATAGTAAGAATGCAGAAGCATTTCTTCTGGTTACATTTGAATTACCATGTACCGCAACACCATTAAGACCATTTCCATCTCTTTGGAATTGTACGGTGTTCGGGAAGTTAGCTAAGGTGTATAAGTTATACGTATCGAATCCACCATTAACAATAGCCTTTAAGCTAGAGTTATTGTCTGAATAGATATTTGCCGTAGCTTTTGCACCTCCCATAAAACGGTTTACAGTTTCATTGTTCGTTACTTTATTAGCAGTCTCTAGGAAATTAGATGTTC
>CAJXMP010000059.1 GCA_913056515.1 uncultured Lewinella sp. | reverse complement strand
GGATTCTATAGTTAGTTCCTATTTATTAGTGAACATGGCTTTGTAGCTTTTGTTGGCTATTAGAAGGAGGAGCTTGTTGCGTTTATAGAATTGATGTGCGTTGAGTATAGAGCTGTCACATTTGAAAAAACTGTCTAAAAACTTGCGAGATACGATAATAGCGTACAACTTTGCATTCCTTGAAAGTAAGGGTCTCGTAGTATAATGGATATTATTTGGGCTTCCGGCGCTCAAGATCTAGGTTCGATTCCTAGCGAGGCTACAAAAAAAAGGCAGCTAATTTTTAGCTGCCTTTTTTTAATGCCAACCACCCCAATTACCATAGGGTTTAGAACTTTTACTTTTCTTTTTACCCGTATTGAAGTTTTTGAAATTATAGGTAAAACTCAACATGAAGAATTGCTGTAGCACATTGCTTTGTACATCCTCATAGTACACCTCCGTTACATTTCTGACGATGGCTTGATTTTGATTGAGTATATCAAAGACTTCTATAGCTAATTCACCTTGCTGGTCTTTTAATACCTTAAGTCCTAAACTAGCCGACCATAAAAAGAAGCTTTGATTCAGATTATCAGATAAGCCACTAAAGTATTGGTGCGTGATATTAGATCTGGTGACTAATTTTTCTTTTAGCACCCAAGCAAACTTGAAAGTAGTATACTGGTTGATGAAATTGGCATCCAACTGCTCTTGAATCGTATTGACTACCCAGTTGTATGATGTTTTAGATGAAATATTAAAATCTAATTGATCACTGAAGTTGGAGCTTAAACCGATATTGAATCCAGCATTGGTATTATTAGAATAGTTATAATCATCGTTGATCAAACCTGGTCTTCTTATATAAGATGCATTCAATCCAAGGTTTAGGTTTGATTTTAATTTCATTAATGGTAATCCATAGGTGATATAACCATTAGAACTCCAATAACCGTCTAAATTAACTCTTTGTGATAATTGGGCCGATCTAGAAATATCCAATTCGCTTAGGATAGCAGCTTCACTACCTGGTAGATAGGTTGCAGTTCCAATATAGTTATTGGTGTAGGTTAGCCCCACATTTGCATAAAATAGATTGGCTTTTTCTGCATCCGTTTTCTGGTATCTAAAGAATACTCTATGGCTAATGGATTGATTTAGGTTTGGATTACCGATGCTGAGCTGAATAGGGTTACTATTATCAAGTATATAATTCAGATCATTCCCTGAAGGTATATTGGCAGAGCTTCTGTAGAAAATCCTAAGATTTTCTGTTTTAGATATATTAATTCGTGCAAATGCAAAAGGAAGCAATGCCTGAAATGATTTATCTATCATACCATCTTGTGGATAGAGTTGTTCTCCTGTCAGTTGTGCATTTTGAGCCCTAAGTCTAGCCATGATAAATACATCTCTCCCTTTCCGATAGTTATATCCTGCATTAAGCGATTGTGTTTGTGTGAAGTAGTTATATTCTCCACTTAACAATTGGTCTGCAACAGTGTAAGTATTATTGACAGAGTCGAGACTATAGGTGTAATTACTGATTCGTTCCTCTTCTAAGTCATAATTGGCACTTATGCTAAACATACCAAATTCCTTGTGTGGAATGGTGTAGGTAGCATTATTTCTAATTTGCCATCCCAGTGAATTGAAGTCAGTCTCTTGATCAATTAAATCATTCGTTTCGACAGGTTTAAATAAGATATTATCTGAAATTTGCTTGGTAGCACTTTCATTATTATTGATGGTAGTATTCATGTTAAAGGAGAAGGTGTTCTTCTTGTTTCTGAACTTCTTTCTCCAAAGCAAATTGTTTCTGAAGTTATAGCCTAGTAACTCGGACTGATAGTCATTATTCGAATTATTCAATGCATCCGATAACAGTTGGGTATTTGAATCCGTTAAACTACTTTCTTGGCTAGTTTGCAGGCTTAATCTTGGTCTAATATTAATAGAGTTTAGGGAGTCTATTTCCCAATTGAGATCCATATTTAACCTATGGTTACTGTTGTCTCTATCAGAAATGTAATCCTCTGTGTATACTTGATTCTCCATACGGCCAACAAAATAGCGTTGTGTATTTTCCACCAATGAGTTATTACTAAGATTTCCAAAATAAGAGCCAGAGAATCTTACTTTTTCTCCAAATTGATCATTGAAGTTGATACCCATTGCATGGGTTTGTGCAATACCATTAGATTGTGGTACCGTAAAGCCTGAATTACCTCCTCTCCAAGATCCACCACCTCTTCGTCCTCTGCTAGAACCACTAATGCCCAATAAGTCTTCTGAAGAGAAGTTTTGAATATTGATGTTGTTACTTTGTCCAATGATTGATATTCTCTGGTCACCGTTGAACATAGAGGCATTTCCACCTGCCTTATATTTGTTTCCATCTCCTATACCACCATATATTCTTCCAAATTGACCCGCTTTACGATCACTTTTGGTGACAATGTTAATGGTCTTTGAAGTTTCCCCATCATCAAATCCAGTGAACTGAGCCTGTTGACTTTTCTCATCATAGATTTGGATTTTATCAACCATTTCGGCCGGAATATTTTGCACTGCAGCCTTTGGATCGTTGCCAAAGAAAGGTTTACCATCTACGAGTACTCGTTCTACTTTTTCTCCTTGAGCTTGCAGTTCACCGTTATTATTGGTTATGCCGGGCATTTTTTCTAATAAATCCTCCGTACTAGCATCTTTTAAGGTTTTGAATGCAGAGGCGTTGTATTGGGTCGTATCGTCAACGATTTGAGCAATAGGCGCCTTTTCTTTGAGTTCAAATTCGTCTAGTTCTAGATTAGCTTTTTCCAGTTGAATAACTCCAAAGGCATAATTTGAATTTGAAATCGTGCACTCCTTCAAGGTTTCCGCATAACTTAAGAAGGTGATTCGAATTTTATACCCTCCTTGCGATTGATTCTTAAAGGTAAAAGCACCGTTTTTATCTGTTACCGTATTGGCAATAACCTCATCCCAAGGATGTTCTAATTGCACCACTGCACCAGGTAAAGCAGTACCTGTTTCATCATGAATGATTCCAGAGATTTGATAGGATTGGGCTAATATGGTAAAGGGCAGGAGGAATAGTAAGAAACTAATAATTTGTTTCATGGTATAGATTTAGCTAGGATGAACCTGTAAGTTAGTGAAAATCAGTTGTTAATTCTTAGGCTTTTTTCCTTGTTTTTTAGAAGCTCTACTTCTTTCTTGAATGGCTTGCCAAGAATTCCATTGATCAGTAGTTAAGTATTGTTGAATTTTTTCAGATTCCTCCTTTCTAATATCCATCATTGCAGCCCTCATATTTTCCATTGCTCCAATCTCCATTAAGCTGTCTTTGATTTGAATCATTTGTTGTTGGCTTGCACTGAATAGCTCAAGAAGCTTTCCCGTCTGTGCATCGGAAAGCATTAAGGAATCTTGCATTTGTTGGGCTCTTTGCTCTGGACCCAAACGCATTCCTCTCTGGGCTTGAATCATTTGTGTACCTAACAAAACAATTACGAGTAGTAGTATTCTTTTAGACATAAAGCAGTAGTTGATTTTAATGACGATATTATATTATTAAGTATTAGACTCTTTTGATTAGCATAGGTTTAATGAGAAAAAAAATAATGTTTATCTCTTGACGATATTTTTTTGGTTTTATAGAAGTGATTATAAAATTATTAAATAATTTAAGAGGAATTAACTATTGTTTAACAAACATTTGCCATATGCGAATAAAACTTTTACTAGTGCTTACAAGCATCATTTGCTTGTTTGCTTTTGAGGCAAATGCTCAGGTTACCACAGCTTCTATTAATGGAACTGTAATGGATGAAAGTGGTGAAACGCTTATAGGAGCAACCGTAGTAGCATTGCACGAACCTTCCGGGGTTTCTTACGGAACAACTACAAGAAATGATGGACGTTTCAATTTACCTAACTTAAAGATTGGTGGACCTTATTCTGTAACAGTGAGTTACGTTGGTTTTGCTAATGCAGTAGAATCAGGTATCAATTTGACCATCGGACAAAAATTAAGGCTTGACTTTAATATGTCTGCAGCTGGTGTAGATTTAGCGGAGTTTACGGTCACTGGAGCAAAGGATGATATCTTTGATAGTGAACGTACTGGAGCAGCCACTTCAATTGGAACAAGAGAATTGACTAGACTTCCGACCATTTCAAGATCAGCATCTGACTTTACGCGTTTGACGCCAGCTTCAGATGGGAACTCATTTGGTGGTCGTAATGATCAGTTTAATAACTTCTCTTTAGATGGGTCTATCTTCAATAACCCATTTGGATTGGATGCGGCAACGCCAGGTGGACAGACTGATGCTCAGCCAGTATCATTAGATGCTATTGAGCAAATTCAAGTGTCTTTAGCACCTTATGATGTGACTCAAGCAGGATTTACGGGAGCATCAGTGAATGCTGTAACTAAATCAGGAACCAATAAATTTTCTGGAACAGTTTATGGATTTGGAAGAAATGAATCTATGACCGGTTCAAAGGTTTCTGGAAACGATGTATTTGTAGCAGACCTTCAACAAGTACAATTTGGTACGTCTCTTGGAGGTGCCTTAGTTAAAGACAAGGTTTTCTTCTTTGTGAACTATGAGCAAGATAATAGAACTGATCTTGGTTCTAATTTCTTAGCTAATCGTGGAGAAAGTGGACCTGGTATTTCTAGGGTTCTAGCATCAGATCTTGATGCTGTTTCTTCAGCACTAATGGATAGATATGGTTATGAAACGGGTGATTATGAGAATTTTTACCACAATACGAATAGCCAGAAGGCCTTAGCTAAATTGGATTTCAATTTGAGTAATAGCAGTTCATTGACGTTGACTTATAATTGGTTAGATGCTAGTAAGGATAAGCCGGCTCACCCTTCTGCTTTAGGTAGGAGAGGACCTGATGCTACTACGCTTCAATTTGCTAATTCAGGATATACCATTAATAACGTGATTCACTCTGCTATTGCTGAATGGAGAACTTTAATCGGTAACTCTGCGGCGAATAACTTAAAAGTAGGTTATACTGCTTTCAGAGATACTCGTGATCCAATGTCAGCACCATTCCCAGTATTGAATATCAATCAGGATGGAATTCGCTACATTGTTGCAGGACACGAGCCATTCTCTATCAATAACAGATTGTCACAGGATGTATTCCAAATCACGAACAATTTCAATATCTACAAAGGAGATCACACGATTACGATTGGTGCTTCTTTGGAGCGCTTTGATTTTGATAACTCCTTTAATTTAGGAGTGTATGATGGTGGATTAGTAGGGGGTACTTTTGGACCAGGCTTTGAGTCTGTAGGTGCATTTTTAGATAGCCTTGATGCTGGCGCAGTTGATGCATACGTGGATGGTGCTCTTGCAACTTTCAACGGCAATAATGAAAATGAAACTTGGGCTTTAGCAGAAACTAATGTTGGACAAGGTGCGCTTTACATTCAAGATGAGTGGGCGATGTCTTCGGACTTCACTTTAACTTATGGTTTGAGAGTAGATATGCCACTTTATTTTGATACACCGACAAAGATTCAAGAAAACATAGATCGTGCAGGATTTGATTATAATCCTGATATCGTTTATTATAATGAATCAGGTGAAGAGGTAACATTCGATCACACGGTGCTACCTAGTCAAACACCATTGATCTCTCCAAGAGTTGGATTCAACTACGATGCTGGAGGTACTGGTACTATGCAAGTTAGAGGTGGTACAGGTTTGTTCTCTGGTCGTCTTCCATTTGTATGGATAGGTAACCAAGTAGCTAATCCAAACTGGTGGTTCTACTGTGTAACGAATCCAGATTTCAAATACCCACAGGTTTGGAGATCAAACTTAGGTATTGATAAAAAGCTAGATAATGGTTGGGTAGTAACTACGGATATCATCTACACTAAAGATATCAATGGTATGATGGTTCGTAACTATGGTTTGAAAGCACCAACGGCTACATTGGCTGGTGTGGACAATAGACCAATTTACGGAGCTGGAGATGTGAATGCTGGACCATTTGGGTCATTCCCGAACAATGCATACGTGTTTACGAATACAAATGTGGGTAGCTCATTCAATTGGACGCTTTCTGCTAAGAAAGATTTCGATAATGGAATGTCAGCTAGTTTAGCATATAACTTCCTAGATTCTAAAGATGCTTCATCTATCGAAGCGGAGATTTCTTCAGATGCTTATGATAGAAATCCAGCTTATGGTAATGTAAACGAAGCTGTATTAAGTCCATCACTTTATGGTAACAGACACAGAGTGATTGGTACATTGATGCACCGTATTGAGTATGGAAAAATGGCTACTTCTATTGCCTTATTCATGGAATATGCGCAAGGTGGTCGATTCTCTTATACCTACTCTGGTAATATCAATGGAGATGGATCTGGTCTGAATGACCTGATTTATATTCCTACTGAATCTGAATTGGGACAAATGAACTTCTCTTCAGAGGAAGGTCGTGCAGCTTATGAGGCATTTATCCAACAGGATGAATACCTAAGTGCTAACAGAGGATCAGTTATGGAAAAATATGGTATTCTAAGTCCATGGTACAGCCGTTGGGATTTAAGAATCCTACAAGATTTAATGGTTTCTGATGATAATATGCTTCAATTGAGTATTGATGTATTGAACATTGGTAACATGGTTAATTCTTCATGGGGTGTACGTCAGTTACCTACAAACACTCAACCAGTGGGTGTAAGTGTAACGGATGGAGTACCAACTTATAGCTTCGATCCAGCATTAACGAGCTCCTTTACGGATGACTTTAGTTTAATGTCTAGATGGCAGATGCAAATAGGATTGAGATATAGATTCTAATCTTATAGTCATAAAAGTAAAAAGAGCTCTTCCTTGGAAGGGCTCTTTTTATTTAAACAAGATTTTGGAGAAAGCTAGATGCATAATCTTAAACATATGAGGGATCAATCGGCAGTATCTCTGTACATCGGAAGACATAAGTCGAATTTACAGATTCAAGCTTTTACCATATTGAGTTGCTATTCATTTCCATGTTCTCTCTGCAGTCTATTTTTTATGTTTCTGATTTACAGCTAGTTGTATTTTTGGGACCTACTATTTTTGATAATTCTCTTTTATTAAAAGTCAATTCAAACCTTTTTCTTTGAAGTGAATTGGCTTTCAACAGATATAAAATTACTATATATTTGAAGTAAATAGGATAAATATTTGTAGTAGGCTATTATTACAAAATCCGGGAAACCGGATCATTGGTTAAAGCGGTATAGAGTTAATTCTTACCGCTTTTTTATACCTAGTCTTGGGTATTGGGCGGCTACTGGCTAATGCCTATTTTTGGCACATCTTGAAAAGCCTTTCTCATTATCGGAAAACGTAAGCCTGCCCCGAAGATTTTGTTTTCCAATTATTGGTTTCTGATTGAAATAAATTACACAGACTACTTTTAAGTAAAATCGTCAATCGCCATCTATTCATTTGATATTAGAAGCCCTAGTGGGCAAGCATAAAGATATTTGTAAATAGTGTTTTGTTTTTGTGCCTTCCTGTCGGGAAGGCACTTTTTGTTTTTAGCCTTGTCTTTAGATCAAAATAGAGCATTTGGAACTTTATCTTAGGTGGATATAGTTTTATTAGTCCAAATGATTAAAAAATTAACCCAACTCATTTATGTCGAATCTTACTATTTCACAGCAAGCGCCCCAAGGACAGTCCCTAGTACAGCAATCCGTTTCACTGAAGGATTATACGACTAATAGGTATCATGGTATTGATTGTCTAGATCGTAATTATGATATCTTAAGCAGGGATTACCATGTCTTTGAAGGCGAATTGGTTCATTATATTCCAGAACAGGAAGCTCAGGCAGGAGGTATTTTACTTTTCTCGGTACATGCTACAGCTATTGGGACCAATGCAGAGCGCATTTGCGATTTGACTCTTCAATTTTTGAGTCAGTACCAAACCGTAATTAGTGCTCCGGTGCAATCTTTCACAATAGGTCGCTTTTTAAAGCCTCAGATTATTGGTCAATACCAAGAAGAATATAATTCCAGCTCTATAGGTTTGGAGATTAAAGGACTTCATTCAGTAGCATTAAACCAACTTGCGGACTTTTTATTAAAAGCCTTACCAGCAAAAAGCTTATTGGTTAGAGATTATACAGCCCCATACATCTATGAAAAGACGGTTGACTGATTATTAGGATCAGCACCGATGATTATTGTACGAGTAGGAAGGGACTTTTGTGGTCCCTTTTTTTATAAAAATTCCCGCTGTACCGTTTGTCCTTTATCTTTAGCGTACCATTTTTGACTTTCTATGGTCCAATCAGAATAAGAGAAATCTGGCTTATTTCGAAGTTGATAGAAGCGTTCTTGTCTTTCTACAGGTCTTGGGCCATATTGATTGATTATGTCTAAAGTATCAGCATTTAAACGCAAAATAATTGGGATAGATCGACCACCATTGGTCAAAAATTGATCCATTAAATCTGGATGTTCATCTCTAAGTACATAGTGTGTGGTAAGGAGCGGATTGAGTTGAGCTATATGCTCAATTACAGGTAAGATATGTGCTGCATCACCGCACCAGCCTTCCGTAATAATCAGCCAGTACTCTTTTTGGGATAAGGCCTGCGCATGGGTCCGAACACTATCCTGGATTTTAACAATTTTATCCCATTTAGCCATTCGTTTGAGGTTCAAACTTGTATAGCCCAACATTTTTATATCATGAGCGCTAAGTCCTTCAGGCCCTTTGTTAACTGCATCGGTCAAAAGACTGATATACTTATTATAGGATATACTTTTTTTCAGGGCTTTTTCAAGAATAGATTTCATGCCAAAGTGCTATAGTTGTTAAAGTACTGTTGGTATTTGTACTAGAGGCCAAAGCTACAAAAACTAGGCGTTAAATCACTTTGTAGCTTGGATTTTGACAAGTCTTACTGTTTGAATACAAGGCTGTTGTGTAAAATAATTGGCGATTAGAATGCTTGAAATAGGGCTTATTCTGGTTTTGGAGATAGCCTATGGGGACTTATTATTGTATAACTTAATAAACTAATTTAAGGAACATTACGAATGATTTTGAAAGGTAAACAAAGTGCTCGTGCGCGCTATGTTTACCTTTTTTTAATCGATGAAATCCCAACTGATGCCTAGCCTGAAGTCTAATGGTTCTTGCGCATAGGGATATTGGTAAGTCAAAAATTGCGTTCTAGTTGCTGCTAATAAATCCATCATTCTAAAGGTGAATCGGAATTTTTGAATTTTAAAACTAAAGAACGCATCTAGGTTAAACTGCCAAGGTGTTTGGAAGTTATCTTGGATATAAAACATTCCTGTTACTGGTTGGAATCCATTGGTATAATAAGGATCATTGAATCTGAGATCTGCCCCAATTCTAGTCCACATAGCACGCTTAAATAAATAGCCTTTATAGTAGAGCTGGTGATTACCAATAATTCTAGGTAGTCGAATGATATTGGAGGATATATTTTGCAGGTATACTTGATTATCTAGGTGTATTTTCCATAGTCTCAGCTCTGTTCCAGCCTGAAGTTGTTGGATATTGATATTATTATTCTCTTGACGGATGTTCTGCGCTTGGTCTAAATAAATATAGTTTTGCACACTTTCCTGGGATAGTCCTACCCAGAATGGGATTGTTTTTTTCCATTTGATATGTCCATACAATTTTTGCCCGCTTACAGGACTAAATCCATTAGCCCAAACTTCCTGTTGATTGACAAAAAGGACTTGTTGGTGGTAAGACGGTAATGTTGCTTGTATGTTTATGCCACCTTGGAGATCAATGAAAGATTTGAGCTTAAAAGATAATCTTGGATGGAGTTGATAAGCACCTGCTAAATCACCAAAACCTAAGAAGGCGTCTGATTGTAGTTGAATAGCGTTAAGTAACTTCCAGTCTAAGTATCCGAAAAGGGCTAGCCCATTTAAATCGGTACGAATAGGCTCCATGTCATGTCGAATCAATTGTTGTTTGATCCCAGCTTGGAGCAAAAAGGTACTAGCGGTTGGCTCGTCGTTGATGATCGGATCATGTTTAACCAATTGAACGCCAAGTTGATTTTCTAAAATTCTAGTCCTTGAAAACATTCGGATTCCTTCCGTATTATTAAGTAGGTTGTATGGGGCATAGAAATTATTGGAAAAGGTATTGGAGATACCGGTGTCCGAGAATTTGTATTGGTCTTTATACCATCGGAATTGGTGGAAAAGACTCATATCAAAGGTGCGTTCAGCTCCTTTCAGACCAATACTATGGCGAAAGGTGTGTTGTATCCGTCTAATATTAGTTCTAGCCTGGCTACTGTTGACTGAAACTGCTGTGAACAGTGTGGTTATGGGTTCTTGATCATTAGCTAAACCATTATTTTGTTGCGCTTCATTTCTACTGAATTCAAAGATGTAAAAAGCTTGGTAGGCCCTTTCCGGATCTGCCCATTTTAAGCCAGTTTTGAGGTCTTCGAACAAGGTTTCGGAGGCAGTGAAATTAGATTCTTGGCTACCTTTGAGGTAATGTAATGCCAATTGGACATTATTAGCGAATGCTCTTCCAAAGTCGACATTGAAAATGCCGTTTTCTGTGATAGGTTTAAAATAGAAACGAGCTCTTGTAATGGCTTGTGTTAGGCGATAAAAGTCAAAATCTTCACTGTCTTTTAAGTAAGGTCTAAAGGCTTCATCTCGCCAAGTTCTCCCATTGGGGTTAAAGGTAGTTTGGAATAATAGAGGAAAAGCTTGAGTCCCTACATTACCAGCGTGTACATATTGTTGTGGAAGTTTACGAAGTGGGTCAAATCGTGTAAAATCTAAAGTTAATAAGGTGTCCGATAAAAAAGACTCTTGAAATGGAATATAAGCATTGGTGCGAATAGCATCAGAAGTGTCGACAACCACGAGCTGTATACTATCTCTAGCTGTGGTGTCTTGAGCAAAGATATTATCTGTTTGAATAGGGTTACTGGCAGGAACATTGGTGTTTCCTGAATTTTGTCCTCTTTGTTGGCACCATACTAGGCTAGGTAATACGAGGAATACGAAAGTGATCAATAATTTTGAAGCCTTGATACGTCTTTTTCTTTCAAAGATAATAAAGGGATTGAATAAGAGCGTGGGATTTTTTTTGTAAAAAATGGCTACCTAAAGGTTGTTATGTATTATTTAATAAGTAGCTGTGAATATTTCAATAAGTACTTTCTAGAAGGTTTATATTAAATAAAAAAAGCTAAAGTCTTATGCTTTAGCTTTTTTATATTAAAGTTATTAATCGCAGGCAAATAATATAATTTTGGTTTTTTAGGTGGGATATTATTTTCTTTGGTTTGTGTTAAAAGTGTTTTCTAAATTAGCCTATCTGATATTAATTTTTCGTATAATATTAAAAAATATCAAACATAAAAAATATCTGGCTTTTTTTATTTAATCACCTTGGTTGTAATGTTGATTTCATCGTTATAGAGTCTTAATAGATAAGATCCTGCTTTGAGATTTGAGGGTGGAATTATATCAAAAGACCCTGTTGATTGAACCTCTCGATGTAATAATTTCCCAGTCAAATCATACAATTCACATTGAATGTCATTATTAATTGCTTGGTCCAGTCTTACATGGAATGTAGATTCAAAAGGCATAGGATATACTTTTGCTTGAATATCCTGAGATAAGTTTGTTGAAGAAGTAGACGGTTCGTAAGGTTCAAAAACAAATAGTCCATTTCTCATGTCAGATGCAATGATTCTTTTAGAACCAGGAAAAGGGTATACACCCCAATTCCCATTATAATCATCGGTGAAATCTACAATAGGATACGTATCATATTCTGCTACACGAACCGGATTATAGGCATCGGAAATATCATACACCTGAACCCCTTCAAAGTAATAGGAAACGTATAGGTAGTCATCTAAAACAATCATATTATGCGGGATAGATTCTTCTGGATAATCTGTTTCTGCGTCAAAATAATTGACAACATCCATATCGGTGTAATCCGAAACATCAACCACTTTGATCCTTAAGCCATGGTTTTCATCCGCCAAATAATAGACTGGTTCCGTACCATGTACCCAACCACTATGATTGTATCCTTGATCTTGATAGCTTGTTAATGTACCTAGTAAAACTGGATTTTCTGGTTCAGTAAAATCTACTACATACAGTCCCGCACCGCCACAATTAAAATACCCAATACCATTCTCTATGTATCCATCGTGTACATACGGTAAGTTCAGATTAGCATTTGGAAGTGAAGTGAGTAAGGTTGGTTGCTCCGGATTAGCTAGAGAAAAAATTCTAAGGCTGTAAAAGGTTGAATTAGCTCTTACACCCATGGCATATAAGGTGCCAGAAAGTGTGTCTATAAAGATATTGTGTGCTCGTTCAACTAGATCACTGGATTGATAGACGATTTGGGTAGATTGCGGAAGTCCACTTAGATCTATGATCTGTAGTGTGGAAACATTGGAAGCATTTTGGTTTTCATCCGCTACGGTGTATAAGTACCCTTGGTAGTCGTGATAATCTCGGTGAATAAGATTACCTCCAACTGCTGTTCCTTGAACGAAGGCAGCTTCAATTTCTCCGCTTTCTAGGTCATCCATGTTGAAAAAATGAACACCTTCTGTAGATCCAATGACCGCATATTCTTGTCCGCCTTGTACAAATCCCCAAACTTCATTGTATTTATTATCATAAAAGCTGGTTCCGATGATGTTTGGATCGTCCCAATTATAAGTCAAGGTTAACTGATCTATCTGAGCGGTAGTAGCCAGGCTGAATAATCCGAAGCCTAGGCAAAGTAAATAATGGTAATTGTTTTTCATGTACAAGAGATTAAAAGAATAAAAAGCTGATTGAGGCTAATATGATAATTGAAATGGCTGCCAAAATCACATAAGAGATATTAATGATAATGAATTTTAGAGTGGTTTTGAAGAAGTTCTGTTTATAAACTAGTAATAAGGACAAAAATAGGTAGAAAGAATTAAACTATGCTTCAAAATACGCAGTCCAACAAAAAAGCCTGTTCGTCTAGAACAGGCTTTTTTATGCTTAATCGAAAGATTGATTGGCTGTTTGAGCTAACTTGGTTAACTCCTCATATTCTTCCGGGCTTAAACCATCCATACAGTAATTGATTGGATTCACTTTCTTGTTGTTGTGGATGACTTCATAGTGCAAGTGTGGTGCGGTTGAAGTACCCGTACTTCCTACTAAACCAATAGATTGTCCTTTGGTTACCGATTGTCCAACACGCACATCTATTCTGCTCATGTGAGCGTATAAGGTTTTATATCCGAACCCATGATCAATAATGACATGGTGTCCATATCCCGTTGATTTCTTTCTAACCTTGACAACTTTACCAGCACCTGTTGCTACTATTTCTGTGCCACGGGGAGCTGTAAAATCTATACCAGCATGCATCTTACGTACCTTGTGCACAGGGTGTAGGCGCATTCCAAATCCAGAAAGTAGGTTGATTCTTCTTTTGAGTTTATCTTCTCTAACTGGCTTAATGGAAGGAATAGAGGCTAACATTTCCTCTTTTTCCATAGCTAAGTTTGTAATAGTGTCTAGTGATTGTGATTGAAGTGATATTTGACGCTTGAGCTTTGAAACTCTCTTTTTAAGTTCTTGAAGTCTGTCTCCTGTATCATCTGTTGCAATGAAATTCTTAAATGGATCGTGTCCACCAATACCACCATTCCAAATGTTTTCATCGATTGGATCCATGCCAAACATAATTCTATGTACAGCAGCATCTCTTTCTTGCAGGTTTCCAATAACAGCATTCATATTATTGAGATCTACTTCAAGTTTGATGAGTTCCTCAGCTATCTTTTGATTATATCTTTTTTCCTTAGTTAATTCTGGTGAAGGGAAGAAATTCCAAACCACTACTGTAAACACAGCTCCACCCACAATCACAGCACATAGAAATGCTATAGACTTGATTATGCGTTCTCTTGTTGAAATTTCCACTTTCTCATACCTTAAGGTCTGAGTATTGTAGATGAATTTTTCTTTAGCCATTAGATATTAAAGCTTATTTGAAAATGGTCAAGTGTGATTGTTTTAACTAGTTATTGCTTTAAATTTTCTTACTTGGTTTAGACAAATGTAATATACCATGATTACTAAACAAAGTATATGAAAAAAATTTAACAATAGATAACTACCAAACCATAGAGTATTGGGTGTGACTTGATATACAAACAAAAGTATAATCGGATTAGTTTTGAGTCCCATACTTTTTAAATAAGTATGTTACTAATGCTACTAAAGTTGATAATTAATAATGAATTCGCGGGTTACTGCTAGTAACATCTCATAAATATCTTCTGGATATAGGATTTCACTTTTTCGTACAGTGACTCTATCATCGCTAGAAGTTATTTTTCTAGATTTTAATTTGCCAAATTCCTTAACCTTTAGTCTTTCTGAGAATAGTGTTTTACCTGCTTTATCGTACTGAGTCATTCGCATAGTAATAGTAGGGCGCAATTTAAATTTAACGTCTCTAGGATTTACGGTCCAGCTACCCCCTCTGCCAGTAATACTGATATTTATTCTAACAAAATAGTCTAAATCTTTATGTTGTTTTCTAGCCGATTTTAGTAGATCTACAGGCATGCCTTCTAAATCACCATTCATGCCAAGCGTTACTACTTGCTTTCCTTTTTTATTCGTTTTGTAAACACATGAAGTTGGAGTACCTAATACTTTTTCTGTTACTTCTTCAAATAAGATTTTTATAGAATCAATAATAGCCTCTGGGAAGATTGGTGCTTCTGAAAAACTATTGAGAAAAGCTCGGTCATTCACAGTTACAGTAATATCATTCATTAGCTCCTCATCCATATTGAATGAAATAAAAAAGATTCCAGCTTTATCTGATTCATTTTGAGCGAAAGTA